>DAIOEN010000042.1:0-40173 GCA_036746235.1 Vulcanimicrobiota bacterium
CAGAGTGCCCTTAATTTCTACCCTAATATTTTTTCAATTGGCCAAAGTCGAGTAAGAAGTATATATTGTATTTCATAACTTATTTATATGAGAATCGTAAAGCGTGACGCATGACTGGTTTATATCGCAGATCATGCATTACGGATTACGAAATTAGTAAAATTTAATTAGAGTAAAAAGTGAAAAGAATAGGACATTACTTGTTTTTCACTCCTTCTCAGTAACCGGGGTAATAATTATGAAGAAAAAACAAAGTACACTTCCTGTCACCGGTATGCACTGTGCCGGATGTGCAAATACTATAGAAAAAAGCCTGAGAAAACTTCCCGGCATAATGGAAGTCAGTATAAATTATGCAAAAGAAGAGGGAACTTTTACTTTTGATGCTTCTTCCACAGGTGAAAGAGATATTATAGAAAAAATTAAAGACCTGGGATATAACGTACCGGCCAGTAAAATAGAATTGACAATTAAAGGTATGAAATGTGCAGGTTGTTCTGCCGGTCTTGAAAAAATCCTTAACAATAAAATACCGGGCGTCATATCTGCTTCTGTAAATTTTGCTTCAGGGAAGGCTACAGTAGAATATATAGGCACTACAAAAGAAACCATTATATCGTCAATAGAGAAAGCAGGGTTTGGTGCCGGCGAGATTACTCAATCAGAAGATACAGGCAGGCAGGAACAAACAGATATGAGAAAATTCCTCATAAGTCTTTCTTTCTCATTACCTCTTTTTTTATTGTCTATGGGAGGAGACATGGGATTTATCGGGGAATGGGCTTATAGTTTGCCAGTTCTATGGATTATGATGATTCTTGCTTTACCTGTTCAATTTTATACAGGTCTTGATTTTTATAAAGGTGCCTGGAAATCTATAAAAAACGGCTCTGCCGGCATGGATGTCCTTGTTTCGGCAGGAACCCTCACAGCATTCTTTTACAGTTTTTACGTTACTATATTATTGACAGCAGGAAAAACTATTTCGGGTCATCATATATACTTTGAAACAGGAGCTGTCATTATTACAATGATACAGCTCGGGAAAATGCTGGAAAACAGAGCCAGAGCCAGGACAGGTGATGCCATAAAAAGACTCATAGGATTACAGGCAAAAACGGCAAAAATTCTGCAAAACGGCCAGGAAAGAGATATACCGGTAGAAGAAGTTAAAATAAATGATATCCTTATTGTAAGGCCGGGAGAAAAAATCCCTGTAGACGGCGTTGTTCTGGAAGGTTTTTCCTCTGTAGATGAAAGTATGATCACAGGCGAAACTATACCTTCTGATAAAAAAGCCGGTGATGAAATCACAGGGGCTACTATAAACAAACAGGGAGTATTAAAAATTAAAGCCACAGGTGTCGGAAAAGATACGCTTCTGGCACAGATTATAAAAATGGTACATCAGGCACAGGGAAGTAAAGCGCCGATACAGAGAATTGCCGATAAAGTGTCAGGTATTTTCGTTCCTTTTGTGATTGGCGCTGCCATGATTACTTTATTTGCCTGGTGGTTTATTGCCGGTGCAGATTTCTCATATGCTATGGTTAGAATGGTGGCAGTTCTGGTAATTGCCTGTCCCTGTGCCCTCGGTCTTGCCACCCCTGCAGCCATTATAGTCGGTACAGGGAAAGGCGCAGAATATGGCATATTCTTCAGAAACAGTGAATCCCTGGAAAAAGCCCATAAACTGAAAACAATAGTTCTGGATAAAACAGGAACTATTACAGAAGGGAAACCGGTGGTAACAGACATTGTGATTAATCAAAAATACATAAATGACGAAAAAGAACTGCTACGCCTTGCAGCTTCTGCTGAAAAAGGGAGCGAACATCCCCTGGGCCAGGCTATAACAGAAGAAGGTAAGAAAAGATCTCTCAATCTCTCCGGGCCGGATAAGTTTGAAGCAATATCAGGGAAAGGTATAAGAGCTATAATAGAAGGTAAGAGTATTTTAGCAGGTACTGTAACATTCATGAAAGAAGAGAATATTAATTTTGATGATCTTACGGAAGATGTTCGCTCATTACAGACAAAAGGGGGAACAGTTATATACGTATCCGTTGATGGCAGACCTGCAGGGGTTATTGCGTTATCTGATACTGTTAAAGAAGGTTCTAAAGAAGCAATAGACGCCATACATAGCCTTAATATAAAAACCGTAATGATAACAGGTGACAGCCGGTCTTCAGCTAATTTTACAGGAGAATACCTGCATATAAACAATATAATTGCCGGAGTACTTCCCGGAAATAAGGCAGAGGAAATAAAAAAACTCCAGAAAGAAGGTACAGTCGGAATGGTGGGAGACGGCATAAATGATGCTCCTGCTCTGGCTCAATCAGATGTGGGAATAGCTATGGGAACAGGAACGGATGTGGCAATGGAAACAGCAGATATTACACTTATGAGAGGAGATTTGCGCTCTGTTCCTCAGACCATAGTATTGAGTAAAGCTACAATGAGTATTATAAAACAAAATCTGTTCTGGGCATTTTTTTATAATATAATACTTATTCCTCTTGCTGCAGGGCTTTTTCATTCTTTCCTTCCGCGCCCTGTAGGAGACCTTCACCCCATGGTGGCAGCATGTGCCATGGCTTTCAGCAGTGTAAGTGTTGTTACAAACAGTTTAAGGCTCAGGAACTTGAAACTTTAAATGTTAACAATTTGTTTACAAAAAACTACTTTACAGTAAAGAGATTTCATAGTTTAATACATGGTAGTTAGTGATGTAAGCATAATAATAAATATAAGCTCTCGTAACACGTAACGGGAGAAAACCTTTATTACTGCTTATGCTCAGTTCATTAATACATGGTAATCCGGTATTATAACATGAAAGAATTCCAGGGAGGCTTATATATATGCGAATAGGAGACGAAAAAAAAGTTTTACTATCTCCTCAGTTTACAGTAAAGAAGAAAGATGGTGCTGAAACACCTAAAGATCAGGTATTAATCTCGGCAGATGATAATATAGGAAAATTGAAGAAACAGCTTGCAGAACTTCAGAAGAAAATAGGTGGAATTTCTCTTGAAAAAACCGGAGAAGCAGGAGAACTGAAGAATTTGAAAGCTATAAATACGGTGGAAGCTTCTGTAATATCAGCCATAGGGGGACCACTCGCAGGAGTTGCTGCAGACTATTACAATACCGAGTTAAGCAACTGAAAATGATATTAAAAAAATAAAGAGACTGTTGCAGAAGCCAAAAGAATTCAAAAACAGTCTCTTTTGATATAAATGTAATACAACAGGGACAGACAAAAAATCTGCCTCTTTATTTTTTTGTTATTTTCCCTATTGACAAAAAGGTATAATTTATATTATTATAACTTTTTCAAAAAAATAGACCATTAATCAAGGAAGTGAAATATATGAATAAAAAGATTTTTTATAAACCCGGTGACAACCTGGACATGGCAGGTACTCTGGGCGGTCATCTTGTTGAAATAGCGCTTACTCATTTTAATGAAATGGAACAGACAGTTGTTAAATGAATCGTAACGCGTGACGCGTAATGCGTGATGCGTGATCCGTAACGGGTATTTTCACTTTTCACTCTTCATTCTTCCCCCTCCTCATACAAACACACCATAATTATTTCTCCTGACATCGGCAATAAAATAATTGTAAGCGTTCAGCAGTTAGCTATCAGCTATCAGCTAAAACTCGCAAAGCCTGACTGTGTAAATCAGTTTAAAAAAATATTTAACAACATTTATTATGTAATTCCTGTAAAAGCTGACTGCTGTCTGCTGATAGCTGAACGATTACAAATAATCGTCCCGTAAGGTTTTCCTCCCGTCACGCGTTACGCGTTACCTGTCACGAGAGCATATATATTATTTATGCTTACTTCAGTAAAGGATATTTATTTCTTTAAAAGAATATAAGACATTATAGTAGAAGATTTTCCTCCCGGATATTACATATAATTCACAAAAGACAGATTATTGATACTGTATTCCGGGTAACTGCTATAATTTATTTTTAAAGAAAGGATGAGGTATATGTACAAAAAAGTAATGTTGTGTGTATTATTTTTCCTCATAGTATCCGCTACAAACCTGCTAGCTTCCGAAGACATGGGGACATTAATTAAGAATCTCGGCAGTTCTGACACAACCATACAGCAGGAAGCCATGGACAAACTGACTTCCATGGGCAGTGAGGCTGTGCCTGCTCTTCTGGAAGCTTTAAAAAATGAAAACAGTACAGTAAGAAGTTCTGCTGCCACACTTTTAGGTTATACAGTAGATGGCAGAGCTTCAGAACCTCTCATAAAACTTCTTCAGGATAAGGAAAAAACTGTTGTTGTTGCCGCTATAAATGCTCTTGTCTATATAAAGCCGCCAGAAGCTACACCTGAAATAATAAAGCTTCTCAATTCATCTGACGGGGAGATAAGAAGTGCTGCAGTAAGTGCCCTTGGTTATATGGAAAACACATCTGCTATAGATGAAATCATAAAAATCCTCAAGAATGATAAAGACAAAACTGTCCGTTCTTCAGCAGCTTATGCTTTAAGTTACAGGTTTGACGCAAAAGCAGTCAAACCATTACTTGATGCTCTTAAAGACAGTGAAAGTGATGTAAGAATAGCAGCCATATCTTCCCTGACCTATTTTAAAGAAAGCAATATAGCAGACAGTATAATAGAATGTCTTACATCAGACAAATCACCTGATGTAAAAAGTATTGCTGCATCTTCTCTCTATGCTTTCCCATCTGAAAAAGTCATGGAAGTTCTTATAAAAGCTCTGAATGAACAGGACAGCAATGTAAGATACAGTGCTGCCAGTTCTCTTGGCTATATGAAATACCCGGCATCCGCATCTGCTCTCATTGAATTGATAAAAAAAGAAACTGTTCCGGATGTAAAGGTTGTTGCAATCTATTCACTGGGATATCTTCAGAACCCTTCAGTTGTCGACACTTTGCTGAACAATTTAAAAGATAAAGAACTTTTAATTCGTGTTGCTTCTGTTACATCTCTGGCAAATTATAATGAAGAACGTGTTATAGATGCTCTCCTTAAAGCCCTTGATGATAAGGAAAGTGATGTAAGAAATGCTGCAGTCTCTGCTCTTGCAAGTCTTTCTGCAACAGGTGGAAAGAAAATTATTGAACCGCTATTGAATATGTTGAAAGACTCTAATAACGATGTAAAGACTAATGCCATATACTGTTTTATGTCTATAAATGACGAGAAAGCAGTAAAGCCTCTCATAAATCTGCTCTTAAATGATAAAGAAGGAACAGTAAGAAGTGCTGCTGCATCAGCATTATATTATTATACAGGCAAGGAAGTTGAAGATGCACTGATTAAAGGGCTCAAAGACAGTGATGCAACTGTCAGAGCTGCTTCAGTTAATTCCCTTGCCAGCAGGTCTTCGAAAGTTGTTCCTGTTTTGCTGGGTTTAATGAAAGATGACGATGAAAATATTCGAAGTACAGTTGCTTCAATCCTTTCAAGTTTTACTGCAGAGAAAGGAGTTCTGGAGGTACTGGCTGAGGGAATGAAAGATAAGAGCCCTGCTGTTCGTACTTCTGTAGCATACACCCTTGTATCTTATTCAGGTAATGACATGGTAAAAGGATTACTCCTGTCAGGCATATCTGACACTGACCCTTCCGTTAGAGCTGCCTGTGTATCTTCTCTGAGAAATTACACAGATGAAGAAGTAACGGCAAAAATCATAGAACTTTTAACAAAAGACAGTGATGAAAATGTCCGCACAAATGCTGCAGGCTCACTTGTCAGCACAGGAGGGGACAGAGCAAAAACATCCCTTCTAAAAGCCCTTAAAGAAGATAAAAGCAGTAATGTTCGATCTGTAGCTGCATCGAGTCTCAGTTCCTGGCAGGAAGATAAAGACGGTTCAATTGCAAAAGCTCTTATGGAAGCTCTCTCAGATTCTTCAAGTACAGTTCGTTCTACTGTTTCATATACTATCGGAGACAGACAGATAAAAGAAGGGGTACCTCTATTGATAAAACTCCTGCTTAACGACAGCGACGAATCTGTTCGTTGTGCAGCTGCTACATCACTGGGAAACCTTCAGAGTCAGGAAGCAGTCAAACCAATGCTCAAAGCATTGAATGAAGATTCCAGTATAAATGTAAAATCTACGGTTCTGAATTACCTGTCATACTTCAAAGGACAGGAAATATATGATGCCATTCTGGCCTGCATAAATGACAGAAATCTTCAGATATCTGCCATTTATGCCCTGCAAAATCTTGGCGATAACAGAGCGATAAAACCTCTTATGTCTCTGTTAAAATCTCACGACGTAGATGTAAAAGCTGCATCAGCAACAGCCCTCGGAACATTACTGGCAAACAGAAGAGCCGCATCTGCAGAAAAAATTAATGATAAAGAAGAAATATCAGCTCTTCTTTCACTTATAAATGATGCAAATCCTTCAGTAAGACAGTCAGTAATTTATGCCATAGGAGGCTATGTCATAGAAGAAGCGAAATTACCTGTTCTAAAAGCTTTAAAAGACCCTGATCCGGGTGTAAGGAATGCAGCGGTATATGCACTGGGTAATTATAAGGGCGATGATGTAGTCAATGCTCTTATTTCTGCGATGGATGACAGTGATTTAAGTGTAAGACAGGGTGCCATATCTTCTCTCGGTATGACAGGCGGAGAAAAAGCAGTAGAGCCTCTGATAAAAGCATTGAAAGACAGCAATACCGATATTCGTGTCTATGCTGCGTCTACCCTTGGTAATTTAAAAAGCACAAAAGCAGTAGAACCTCTTATGGAACTTGCAAACGACAGAGAGGAATCCTTAAGGAGCACAGCTATTTCATCCCTCGGGTATATAAAAGATGAAAGAGCTATACCTGTATTAATAAAGGCTCTTAAAGACGAAAGTCTTTATATAAGAGAAACTGCGGCATGGTCTATCAGTTATTTCAGATCGAAAGATGCGGTGAAACCTCTCATTAAAGCACTTGAGAATGAAAAAGAAACATCAGGTAAAAGTGCTATGATTTATGCTCTCGGATATACAGGTGATAAAAGAGCAGTAGAGCCTCTGTTAAAGTTCTTTAAAGATGAAACAAATAAAGATTTGTTATATTATCTTGTAACGGCAATGGGCTCTTTAAAGGCAGAAGAAGCTACAGACACACTGTTAAAGCTCTCACAGACCGGTGACTCATCTGTAAGGGAAATGGCAATATACAGTCTTGCCAGTATAGGAGGAGAAAAGGTAATTCCCGGATTAAGAAAAGCCCTTGACGACAGTGATGAGAATGTGAAAGGTGCAGCTATTGTATCTCTCACATCTATGAATGACGAACCATCTTTTAAACAAATTGCTTCTTTTATGAATGATACAAGCGGGAACATAAGAGCGGTAAGCACAATATGTATGGGTTATATTGATAAAAACAGTTCTTCCGTCCTTCTCAAGTCTTTAGGCGATGAAGATCCTTTTGTCAGAGGCACAGCAGCTTTTTCTCTAATGATCCTTAAAGATAAGACCATATCGGCAGAAGTTCTGAAGAAGTATGAAGTAGAAACAGATTCGTGGGCAAAGGCTTTTTCAGGGATAATGCTCGGCAGAACAGAATGCAGGGAGGCAGAAAAAGAAATAACGAAAGCACTCGACTCATCTGACCCCCTTGTAAAAGCGTCCTCAATCATTGCTCTGTCAGATCTTGGTTCCGAACATATAAAAGGAAAATTAAAGGCTATTTATGAAGAGAATCCCGGCACAGACTATGAAAAAGTGGCATCTGTTTACGGTATGATTAAATTCGGCAACAAAGATTATGAGAATATATTAACAGGCTATTTAAAGAATGATGACAGTTTTGTAAGGGGACTTGCTGCACTCTGTATGGAAGAACTTTCTATGAAAGAAAGTATTCCTGCCATTCAGGAAGCACTGGATAGAGAAGACGCTCCTCTTTCAAGGCTTGTTATGATAAAAGCTATCGAGACGCTTACGAAGTAATAGTAAGTGAGTCGTGAGTGGTGAATCGTGAGTAGAACAGGATATTTCCCACTCACGACTCACTATTCACCACTCACCTTCCCTTCACGGAGATAAAAACTATGGAAGAAAAGACATGGCATTTATCCGACGGAGAAGACCCCACTTTTATTGACGGGACAGAAAAATCCACCATAGAATTGAGCCACATTTACAGCAGAATAAACAGTGAACAACTCTCTGTTGAAGAAGCAAACATTACAGAAGACTGGAACAGAGGCGATATTATTCTTGACCTGTACGAGGTTAAAGAAATACTCGGAGAAGGTGCCTTCGGGAAGGTCTACATGGTTTACCACAGAGGTTGGAACAGTTATCTGGCAGTCAAAACCCTTCACAGCCATCTTGTAAGTGCTGAAGAACATAAAAAAGCCTTTATAAAAGAATGTCAGGGATGGGTTAATCTCGGCCTTCATCCCAATATCGTAAGCTGTTATTATGTACGCGACCTGGGTGGACTGCCGAGGATTTTTCTTGAGTACATAGACGGAGGAACACTTGCATCGGTCAAAAAAGATACAGCATTGAAAGATATTTTAGATTATTCGATTCAGTGTCTGGACGGCCTGATTTTTGCCCATAATAAAGGACTGATACACAGAGACATAAAACCTCTTAACTGTCTGTTAACGTCACAGGGAGATCTGAAGATTACAGATTTCGGTATTGCTTCAGGTCTTGCAAAATTCGACGGCACAGAAAAGTCCGTAATAGAAAATCCTGCAGGCACACCTGCTTATATGCCTCCCGAACAGTGGAGTCGTGGAGCGGCAGGCCCGTGGAGTGACATCTATTCTTTCGGAGTAATGCTTTACGAACTGTGCTGCAGGAAAAGGCCTTTTGATGAAGGTCACGAACCTGTCGTTGTTTTAAAAGCCAGACATCTTACCATGGAACCGGAAAATCCTCAAAAGATTAACAAAAATATACCGGAAAACCTTTCTGCTTTTATTTTAAAGTGTCTTGCCAAAAAGCCGGAAGAACGATATAAAAATTGCGAAGATGCAAGAAATGAACTTATCAAAATTTACGAATTTATTGCTTCTAAACCATATGGCCGTAAAAAAGGACAGGAAGGAAGGCTTCTGGCAGATGGGCTTAATAACAGAGCTGTTTCCATGATAGATCTCGGAAAGAAAAAAGAAGCAGAGAATATTTTAGATGAAGCACTCAGAGCAGAACCTTCCCATCCACAGTCATTATACAACAGAGGTCTCCTGATGTGGCGAAGCGGCAGGCTGACAGATGTGGAATTAATAAAACAGATGGAAGAGGCCGGAAAGAGTAATTTCAGAGGTTATATGATACCATATCTGACATCTCTCATACACATGGAACGTGGCAACAGCTCGGAATCGGTAAAATTATTAAAAAAAGCCCTGCCTGTAGCACGAGACAGAGATAAAAAGGAAATAGAAAAAACCCTTCAGAAAGCCCTTGAGCAAAAGGAAAGTTCTGTGAAAGTCTTTAGAGGGCATACAGGGTGGGTAAATTCCGTATGTATTTCCTCCGATGAAAAGACAGGACTGTCGGGAAGTCACGATTTAACACTGAACCTGTGGGATCTTTCTGACGGGACATGCATAAGAACTCTGAAAGGCCATACCAATTTTGTCACTTCTGTAAGTATGTCTTCTGATGGAACAAGGGGCATTTCAGGGAGCAGAGACAAAACTATTCGCCTCTGGGATCTTAAATCAGGAAAATGTATCAGAACCTTTGAGGGTCATAAAGGCCCTGTAAATTCCGTAAATATCTCTCCAGACGGAACACTGGCCATATCGGGGGGAACAGATAAAATTATATATCTCTGGGACATAAAGTCAGGAAATATTATAAGAGAACTGGAAGGCCACAGCGATTCAGTAGAATCAGTATATATTTCACCTGACACCGGGTATGCCCTGTCAGGCAGTAAAGACAAAACTGTCCGTCTATGGGATCTTAAATCAGGTAAATCCGTACAAATCATGGAAGGTCATAAAAACAGAATAAATGCCGTAACTATTTCTTCTGACGGGAAATTTGCACTTTCAGGAAGCGGGAGTGAAACAGGAGCTAAAGACAATACAATACGGCAGTGGGATTTAAGCGGCGGACAGTGCATTAATATATTCAGAGGACACAATAATTTCATTTCTTCTCTGTCTATGTCCCGTGACGGAAGACTCATACTTTCAGGTAGTGAAGACAGAACTATTCGTCTCTGGGACGGGAAGACAGGTCAATGTATCAGAACCATTGCTTCTTCCACAGGAATAAGTTCTGTATCCATTTCACCTTCAGGGAATTTTGCTCTCTGTGGGAGCAGAAAATTTTCCTCCATGTCTCCCGAAGACACACCTGTTCATCTATGGAGTCTGGACCATGGAAATCAGGGAGCCTTCCAGATTGTTCAGCCACAGAGTTCCATTAAAGCCGTGGAAGATGCATTAAAATTCGAAGAGTTTTTAAAAGAAGGGGAAGAATTTTTCAAAAAAGGTTCTTACAGTGAAATGTTTCAGGCTATAGACAGAGCACGTAATATTCCCGGATATGAAGAGTCAAAAGATGCCCTTGATTTAAAATATAAAGCATCGTTAAAAGGTATAAGACATGGACTTAATTCTGCATGGTTTCTGAGAAATTTTGAAGGTCATAAAAACAAGGTAAAATCTATTACCGGTGATGAGAGATTTATTCTTTCCGGCAGTCACGATAAAACAATAGCTCTGTGGGATATAGAGAGAGGACAGGTAATTAAAACCCTTCAAGGTCACACAAGGTCTGTTACTTCTATATGTATGTCTTCAGACGGAGTCTTTACCCTGTCAGGAAGTGAAGACAATACGTTACGTATGTGGCTTATTGAAAGCGGCGCATGCCTCAAGGTATTTGAAGGCCATAAATCGGGAATAACTTCTGCCTGTATGTCTCCTGCCGGAGACTACGCCATATCAGGAAGCTGGGATAAGACAATTCGTCTGTGGGATACGGACAGAGGGAAATGCCTGAAAACCTTCACAGGACATACGGAAAGTGTTACATCACTGTGTATGTCTTCTGACGGAGAATTTTTCCTGTCAGGCAGTATGGATAAAACTATTCGTTTATGGGATATAAGGAAGGGTACAGTCAGTAAAATTCTCGAAGGTCATAATGACAGTGTTACCTCTATGGCTCTTTCCCGGAACGACAAATGGCTTATCTCAGGTTCCAGAGACGGTACCATGTATCTATGGGATTTAGAGAAAGGATTTTCAGTAAAAACCTTTAAAGAACACAGAGGATCAATAACGTCAGTATCTTTCCTTCATGACGGAAAATTCTGTATATCTTCAGGTGAAGACGGTAAATTACTTATATGGGATCTGGAAAAAGGAAGATCAGTAAGAACTCTGGAAGGCCAAACAGGTGCTGTTTTAGCCCTTTTTATTACATGTGAAGGAAGATTTCTGCTATCAGCAGGTGAAGAAGGGACAATCAGAATCTATGAACTTGACTGGGATTATGAGTTCCCTGAGGGGAAAAAGCCTGATGAAGGTATAAAACCATATATAAAAACATTCCTTCATAACAGCAATGACGGCGAAGATCTTCAAAAACTTTTTATAACACTTGGTCTATGCGGATACGGATGGATCAGTGAAGAAGAGGTACGAGAAGAAGTTGAAAAAATTAAATCTACATTTAAAAAACAGATGCCCATGATTGAATATATTACAAAACCGGTTTTAAGTAAAAATGATATAGAGAAACTTGATTCTATAGTAGAAACAAAAACCAATAAATTCTTTGAATTTTTAAAGGAATCACTGAAAAACAAAAAAATTATTCTGCCATGTTCAGTCATAGTTACCCTTGTTATGTTTATTTTGCTGGCAAATATATTATTCCCCGGCAACGGAACAGACAGGTTAATAGAAAAATTAACATCTACAGATAAAAAAACACAGGAATTTGCTATAAAATCCCTGATAAAAGCAGGAGATTCTGCAGTAGAGCCCCTTATTAAAGCATTAAAAGATGAAAATCCAACAAAAAGAGAAATGTCAGCCAGAACACTCGGAGAGATAGGAAGTACCTGGGCAATAGAGCCTCTCATACTGCTTCTGGGAGATTTATATCCGTCAGTGCAGCAGGCATCTATTGAAGCGCTTGTAAAAACAGGAAAACCTTCTGTAGAGCCTCTTATAAAAGAGCTGAACAACAAATCTTCCACTGTAAGAAAAAATGTTTTAACTGTTCTCGGAGAAATAAGAGATCCGGACTCAATAAAACCGGCAGTACCGCTTCTTATAGATGATTCATCAGAAGTCCGGATAAAAGCAAAAGAAGTAATAAGAAAATTCGATAAAAATGCAGTACCCTGTCTGATTGAAGCCCTGAACAGTGAAAACCCTTCTATAAGGGAAATTTCAGCGGAAATACTCGGGGAAATAAAAGACAGCCGTTCTGTGGAACCTTTAATTATGAAACTGAAGGATAAAGACCGGTCAGTAAGAGAAAAATCCCTGAAAGCTATTATAAATACAGGTGATGGTTCTGTAGAAATCCTGATAAAGTACCTTAATAATAAAGACAGAAACATCAGAAAAAATGTAATCTTTGCTATCGGGGAAACAGGTAACAAAAAAGCAGTAAAACCACTGAGTCTTATGATAAAAGATAAAAACAGTGAAATAAGAAGATATACTGCAGAGGCTCTCGGAAAAACAGATGATACAGGTGCAGCAGAACCGCTCCTTAATATGTTCCTCTATGATAAAGATGAACATGTTAAAGAAAGTGCTCTCAATGCTCTCAGAATAAAGGCCATTACAGAAGCTTCAATTCCTTTAATTTCAAGGTACAGAGAAGAAGAAATTCAAAAAATTGCAGTACCTTTAAAAAATGAATTAACAGCACCGCTCATAGAAAAACTCGGCTACGATACACAGGACAGAATGAAAGCGATAAAAATACTAGGTCTTACAGGTAACAGTATCTGTATTAATCCGTTAAGTGACCTTCTCAAAGACAAAAATCCGAAAGTGAGAAAAAATGTTATAGAAAGTCTTGCAAAATTTTACAATAACCCTGTTGCAGTAAAAGCCGTTAAAAATTCAGTAAAAGACAGTGACGTTGAGGTCAGGAGCAGTGCGGAAACACTGTTAAAAGAGATGGTAAAGAACTGCATAAAGAGTCTTTCTGGCCATAATGACACGGCAATATGGGAACAGGATGTAAGATCCATAGGAGAAGCCGGAGATATTGATGCAGTTAAACCTCTCATTGACTTTGTTCGGAACAGAATTTCTGCTTATGAACACAGTGATTTCGCCTCTGATGCTCTGGCAAATATGGGACAACCGGCAGTAAAGCCTCTCATAGAATTACTTGAGTATGGCAGAAGTGAGGCCAAAATCTGCGCCATAAAAGCTCTTGGGAAAATAAGGGACAGAGAAGCTGCAGAACCTCTTATTAAGCTTTTTTATAATTATGAAGTAGAAGAGATTCGCATAAAAATCCTGGAAGCACTCGGAGAGATTGGTGAGCCGTCGTCAGTTAAAATGCTGGTTGAAACAATGAAAGGGTACGGAGGCGCAGGTATAAGGCTTCAGGTAGCTGCAGCAGAGGCTCTTGGGGAAACAGGCAATGCCGATGGAATAAAACCTCTCGAAGATACAGGTAATGATCCAACAGAATCGGTTGAATTAAGAGATGCCGCAAGGAAGGCTCTGGGGAAGATAAAGTCATGATGCGTAATGCGTGACGCATGATAGGTAATGCGTATTTCAGATCAGGGCGTTTAATAAAACGCCCCTACTCACTCTTCACTCTTCACTCCGAAATCCTGGCTTCAGGCATATGACGAAGAACCAGATCTGCCTGTTCTTTCCAGGAATTAAAAGAAGGATAAACGAGCAGGATCAGAAAAAAGGACGGTATTGCAAAATAATAAAACAGATCGACTGAATGAAAAATTATATAGAGACCCAATCCATATATAGCAATAGATTCTCTGAAAGCAAGATTAATAACAAAAGAACCCATTAAATCCCCTCCTATTGTAACAGTGTCAGGAGCGGCTTTTATTTTTTGTGCAATACTTTCCGTATTTGACAGCATTTTCTGGAGAAAAGCACAGAAAAACATCTGAGAGATGCTTAAAAAGGCAAAACTTACAACAAACGTATTTTTCATATCCTGTTTAATGCTCTCGATTGGTGGTAAAGGAGAGAGTTTTTTCTCCCATACATATACGAGAATACCGTATAAAAATATACTTACGAGAAATACCACCCATATAACAACGACGTTAAAATAGACTCTTTTAAGAGCATTTTCCTGAAACTGATTCATCTTTTATCACCTTCCTGTTAAAAATAATGGCCAGTTTTCACTGACCATTATTTTTACATTAACTTCAGGATTCTTTACTTTCTTTAATCTTCTGTTTATTTGAGAGAATTACAACAAACCATGCCATAAAGAGGCATAATCCACAATTAACGAGAAGCCATATTTTATCAAGTACCGGCGGAATCCAGATCATTGTGGCATCATTGCTCAGTGCCGCATAGAGAAGATGTCCTGCCACACCTGCATTAAATCCGATGATTAATTTATTAACCACAGGAAGTCTTCCCAGAAGAAGAGTTAAAATTAAAGGGACAAGAGCACTGTAGAAAATTGGTGTCATATGGTATGATGCTCCGAAGAATGCTATTTCCCACTGAGGAAATCCCGAACATATTATCTGCTTATATAAAGGAACTGCTATGCCGAAGAAAGGAAGGAAAAAGAGTCCGCTTGAGCCTGTAATATTTCCCATAAAGAACAGAGGAGATGAAGGAACAGCCTTTACATTGTATTTATTCTGAAATACATAGAATAAACCTGTCAGAAGGAAGAGACCGAAGAGAAGTTTTACAAATCCTCTGAGCAGTCCTGCATGCATAACTGCACTTCTGGCATCTACAATACCTGCACCGTAACCGGTATCCAGATCTTTTGGGACATTTTTATTAGCCGAGTCTTTAAGTATCTGTTCCACTGCTTCAGGATTGGTAACACCGAGGGATTCAATCATTGCCGCCACTCCTGCCACATGAGGAGATGCCATAGACGTACCCTGGAAGAGATAATAATCATCAGTAGAAGGGTTCATTCTTCCGATAGTATTCTGAAGGACTCCGTCCTTTTTACCGTCACCGTTCTGATCGACTCTGAGATCTCCTCCCGGTGCCGCTATGTCAATATTTTTACCTTTATTGGAATAAAAGGTAATTTCCTTATCATATCTTACGGCAGATACGGCAATACATTCAGGATATGCAGCAGGGTATCCTATACGGGTTGAACTGCTGTTACCAGAAGCGCACACTATAGTAACACCTTTTTTATAGGCATAGGTGCATGCTGAGCCGAGAATCTTACTGCTGAAAGGCCCTCCGAGGCTCATATTGATAACCTTTGCACCATGATCTGCTGCATATCTTACAGCATCGGCAATATCTGCAAGGCTTCCGAAACCCTGGGCACTGAGTACTTTAAGGGGCATTATTTTACAATTATAGGCAATACCTGTGACACCTTTACCGTTATAGGTGGTCTGTGCAATAGTGCCTGCCACATGAGTTCCATGACAGTTATCATCACATGCCTGGGTTCTGTCGTTTATAAAATCATAACCTTCTGTAAAACCTGTATTTTCCAGGTCTTCCGCTCTGTGAAATCTATCATAATTCAGATAGGCCACACCTGTATCTATAACTGCTACAATAACGTCTTCACCTGTGTTTATATCCCATGCATCCCTTACCTTTATCTGATCCATATGCCACTGGTATTTATAAAGAGGATCATTCGGAACAGCACTGTAAGCATAATAAATATAATCAGGTTCTGCATATTCCACCAGTGGGTCCTGTGAAAGTTTCTCTGCAAGTTCTCCTATTTCATTGTCTTCTACCTTTACCGTCATAAGTTTTTCATCATCTGAATATTTACTGTTAAGAGTTAATTCACCTAAATCATATTTTTTTCTGAAATTCAAAATTTCAGTTTCAGTAACATTATCCCTGAAATCTACCACCATTTCACCGGGAATAAAAGATAATTTTTCCTCTTCTCCTGTCTGTAACGGTTGAGTCATATCTGCAGTTTTACTGCATCCGGGCAAAAAAGCTATTAAGAATAATAAAAGAAAACAGAGAGAAAATTTTTTCATATGTTTAACCTCCTTAAAATTAGTTACCAGTCTATATCAGTGACCAGTTATCAGTTACCAGTTTATTACCTGTACAACCTTTTGTTCACTGGTCACTGGTCACTGCTCACTGTCTTAATGTCCTCCTGCAAGTATAGCCAGAATAATAAAAAGAAAGGCTCCTCCCATGCTTACAAGAAACAGACCAAGCCCCCATCTGTTCCACGCCCTTTCTGTCTCTTCGAAATGTTGCAAATTCCTGAAAGTTTTATAGGTCCATGCCAGTTCATTTCCTTTTGCTCCCAGGTAAAAAGAAGCAATCAGGCTCAGAGGACCGAAAAAAAATGAAGCCAGTAAAAGACCTATTCCAAAAGGAACCATATTATGACAGACAAGCCATATCCAGGTAAACATAAAAGCACCCCAGTTCCATCCTTCCCTTGCCATATTTAGAAGTTTCGGATCATTTCCCGAGGGAAGATATGTATTGCAGACAATACCATACTGAGATGTCCCACCACTCCTGAAGGTACCTCTTTCAGGATAACCTGCCTGTTCGGGATAGCCTGCGCATTCGGGATAACCTGTCTGTTCGGGATAGCCTGCACGTTCAGGATAACCTGTCTGTTCGGGATAACCTGCACGTTCAGGATAACTTGCCTGTTCGGGATAGCCTGCCTCCTCCGGATAACCTGATTTCCCATCTGTATCATAAAAATCAGAGCTATCATATTCCAGTGGGCTTCCACATTCAATACAGAATCTAACAGCATCGCTGTTCTGAAATCCGCATTTTTGACACGTCATATTTTGTTCACCCCTAATAAAATCTAAAATCGGAAAAGAGAACTACCAGTAAAATTATCAGTGCCGGTATTAATCCTACAAGGATAATAATAGGAATATGTTCGGCAAACAAATGACCGAAGGCAGATACAGTAGAAAGCAACGTAAGTCCGGAGATAGCACAAAAGGTAAAAATAGACATACCAGTAGCCGTGACAGCCTTCGTTGATAATTTAAGAGGCGGGACATCCTGTCTTATGAGAGCACTTATATCCCTTTCTCTTTTACTCATATAGTCACTTCCTTCTTCTCTTACAGAAGGAGGAGAGAAAGACTGGCCATAAGGCCCTCTGACAGCAGGAGGAGAGACAGACTGGTTGTAGATGCCTCTGCTGTACATGGACAGAGTATCTCTGAAAGCTGCCATATGTTCATACCTGTCATCAGCTTTTTTCTGAAGTGCTTTATTTATTATTTTTTCAAGCTCCGGTGTTATCTGCGGATTAAGGTGTCTTGGAGGTGGAAAATGAAAAGGTGTAATAGTAGGGTCATAACCTGTAAGTAATTGGAAGAGTATGACTCCCAGGGCATATATGTCAGATTTAGGTGTTGACTGTCCCAGCCTGGCAGACTTAAACTGTTCGGGAGCTGCATAACCGGGCGTTCCAAATCTGAGAGTGTCTGTCATTTTGGAAGGATCATATCTTCTGGCAATTCCGAAATCTACAATTCTGGCAGAACCGGAAGGACTGATTATTATATTGGCCGGTTTCAAATCACGATAAACTATAGGGCCTGAACTCTGAGTATGAAGATAATCCAGTGCTTTTGCTATTTCTATCCCCCAGTAGATAACATCATCAACAGGAAGAGGACCTTTTTTCTTCTGTATTATACTCTCAAGACTTTCTCCTTCAACAAATTCCATGATAAGATAGTTTCTGTTCCAGTGTGTAAAGGTGCCATAAAATTTCGGCAACTGGGGATGATTTAATTGCCCTAAAAATGCTATTTCCGTCTGAAAAGTCTGAAAGGCTATCTGTTCCTGTTCAGGATCATTCAAGTTGGAAATAAGTTCCTTGATGGCATATCTGTTCTGAGGACGTCCTGCTTCTTCTACGAGATAAACAGTTCCCATTCCGCCTTTGCCAAGCAGTTTTATTACCGTATAGGTGTTGTTCAATAAAGTTCCCGGCATCAAGTCAATCATTTTATTACCTGCCTCAGGAGCATGACGCGTGACGCGTGACGCGTGACGCGTAAACTGTATAACATTAGATTTAGATATAGAAATATCTTAATCGAAAATAGAAAATTAGTCAAATATTTCTCGAAATCTATCTGTTCCTGTAATTAAAATCACTGATATATAATATAATCTTTATGATATAATAAATTACCGGTCCGGACATTGGTATATTATGTTTATTTTCCTCACTTTATGAGAATTAAATATAGATTGCGTATACTTACGCCGGTAATACATCCTCCCGTCACGCGTTACGCGTTACATATCAAAGAAAGGTGCATTTTTTTATGATAGACACAAAAGCAAAGGAATTCTTAAAAGAACTTCTTAAAACCCCGGGACTTCCCGGCTATGAACTTCCCGCACAGAATGTTTGGAAGAATTATGTGAAAAATTTTTCCGATGAAGTTTCTACTGATAATTATTATAATGGTATAGCAAAATTAAACGGAGAAGGTTATCCGAAGATTATGCTCATAGCCCATATGGATCAGATAGGACTTATGGTAAATTATATAGATGACAACGGCTTCATCTATCTCAAGACCCTTGGTTATAACTATCCTGCATCACTTCTTACAAGAGAAGTTTCTATTATGACATTAAAACATGGAGATATACCCGGTATTATAACATTCCCTGAAGAACTTTATAATAAAGACGAAGGGAATAAACTGACCTTAAATAAACTCTTTGTAGATATCGGAGCATCTTCTCCGGAAGAAGTAAAAGAAAAAGTCAGAGTAGGGGATTATGTGTCAATAAAAAGCAATCCCTTTGAAATTGGGAATAACTGTCTTGTGTCCCCCGGTCTTGATGACAGAACAGGCTGTTTTGCCATTGCAGAGGTTCTGAGAGAACTGTCTGACAAAGAATTCAAACCATGTGTTTTTGCCGTAACATCTGTACAGGAAGAGGTAAATTCCCTGGGAGCAAAACTTAAATCAGAGGAATTAAAGCCTGATATAGCAATAATCGTAGATATTGAGCTGGCTTCCGATTATCCCGGCACAGACAAAACAAAAAAGCCTGATATATCCATGAGAAAAGGTCCTGTAATCAGCCGTGGTCTCTGTAACAACAGATTTATAAGTCACAGACTTATGGAAATAGCAGAAGAACATTCCATACCATATCAGTTATATCCTGATAATACATCAAACAATACCGATCTTTTCACTGTAGTAAAAACAGGTGCACTCGCCTGTGTTATAACCATTCCTACAAGATATTATCATACTCCTGTGGAAATGGTAGATTATGTTGATATTGAAAATACGGTTAAATTGATTACAGAATTTATACTTTCATTCAATAAAAGTCCTGAAATGTGGGAAGAATACTGTAATAAATCAGTCTGATGAACATAAATAATACATATATACTCTCGTGACAGGGTTACGCGTGACGGGAGGAAGACTTTTATTACATGCTTATTACCGCACCAGGTAAATTAGTAACCATTTTATCAGCTTCTGTCTGACAGGCTCTTACGAAGAAAAATAATTTGCCTTATATCATTTGTTTTACAGACAATAAATTAACCCTTATTTAATTTTTAATTCTATATAAAAAACTAATTTTTCTTCTCCAGAGCCTGCCAGGCAGAAGCTTTTTACGGGTAACCTTTTATCTGTTACGGTACTTATGGTCAGGTCAGTAATTCTCAGCACTTCGGTTGTGCAGGTTGAAGTGTTGAGAATTAACTTATGCAAAACCTCTCCCCTCTGCAAGGCTCTTCAAATTTTTCATTACCCCATGCCAGTATATTTCACTCTGTGACATTGCTCCGTCTCTTTCACTTTCAGGAAACTCTTCCCACCCTGCCTGGGTTATTTCCAGAATAGTTCCTGCAGGCTCTGGATAAGTGTTCAGAGTAACCGTCATATCACATGGCCATCCGATATATGTCCATGAAAAAGAAATATTTCTTCCTTTATCAACACTAATTATATGGCCTGAAAAACCTGATTTATCATCTAAAATGGCTTTTTCTTTAAATTCAACAGGCCACCATTTTTTCATTTCTTCTTCCCTGTTTAAGAAATTCCAGACAATATGCATGGGACTGTGAATATATATTTTTTCTTTAATTTTCACAATGAACCTCACTTTCCTAAAACTATTCCTATTTAAATGTAATATCGCAGCAGTATTTAAAGACATGTTGTTTTGCACAAGGATTATAGATTTTTCGGAAGAGCCTCACCCGCCGGAAGGTATTTGATGACTTTTCGGATAGGCTCTTAGTGTCACAACAACTTATATGAAATACACTATAACGTTAAATACAGTACAGAAATAGCAATATAAAAAATAGTAAAATAATTATAGCATAAAAAAATCAGTAAATAAAAGTCTGAAGTTCCCCCCGTAACAGGTCAGGTGTTACCGGTCACGAGAATAAAAAATCAACTGGAAAGCAGGAAAAGTTCATTTTCTAACGAAAATTTTCAAAGCTCATTTTTAAGGAGGAAGTATTATGGCAAAAATAGGTCTGGATACAAAAGAATATATAGCACAGTTCAGAAGTGTTATGTTACCGGAATTATTGAAAAACATTGAAAGCAATTTTCCAAAAGTAGAACTGGATAATATCTGCATAGAAGCCATACAGGAGGTTTTTCATGCTACAACCATAGCTGCTATGGAAGATTATCTCACATTTGCCCTGGAAAGAATAATAGAAGATAATAACAATAAAATTTATGAAGATCTTGTTAAACTCGGGGTAATAAAAGAAGATAAACCTGAACATCAATAAAAGTCAGTTCTGGATTAATGGTCAACAGGAGTAACATTTATGGAAGAAAAAATGACAAAAATTATGGAAAAACTAAACAAAAGCGATTACTTAAAGGAAATACCAAAGATATTTAAAAAAATGGAACACAATGCCAGGTGCGAAACAATTGAAGAACTTGAAAACTTACTCAATAATGAAGATGACGATATCAGATTGAAAGCGATGAAAGTCCTTTCAGAACTTTCTGTTCCGGAAATTCTTCCTCCTATTATTGATGCTCTGGAAACAGTAAAATTTTACGAGTATGATATAAAGAGAATCTGTGAAAAACCTTCCAAAAAAAAACAAACCAGAGAAGATAATGTACAGAACCAGGAATTTAAGGATTTAGCCATAAAAACCCTCATAAAATTGAAAAGGCCCGAATCTGTAAGTATGTTAATGGATTTATATGAAGATCAGGATGATCCGAAGAAACAGAAAATAATTATATTTATCCTGCAGGAACTTGGCACTATCGGTATTACAGAATTAAGAAGAATAAATGAAAGTGAAGAAGAACTTGATAAAATAAAATTAATTATAAAAATTCTCGGCCAGATAGGGTCAGAAGAAGCTATGGACGAGCTGTTAAATATGATTGAGATAAAGAAAAATAAAGATCTTCACAGAGAAATTATATTTGCGATGGAAGATTTTACATCTCCCAGGATAGCTTCTTTTCTTATTACATCTTTAAGGGAGCAGAATAATAATATTGTCAGACTGGCTGCTCAGGGATTAAAAAAATATATACATATTCCTGAAGTACAATCACATATTACGAAAGAAATAAAGCAAAGCAATGAAAGAGAAAGAGAAGAAATAATAAAATCTCTCGGCTATCTTGAAGATGAAGCTATAGTTCCCATACTGATTGAAAGTATAAAAGATAATTCCAGAGCAGTTAAGATAGCTGTTTTAGAATCTTTAAAATCTGTTAAATATATTAATTTGAGAAACATGGTAGTAAACTATCTGCTGGGATTACTGCAATATGAAGATATAAGATGGGAAATACTGACTGTTTTCGAAAAACTTTCTCCTCCTGAGATTAAAGAACCTTTAATCAAATTACTTGAAGAGGAAACTGCCGAATGCAGAGCCATGGCAAAACATGGAGAGAGAAACTGGGAATGCAGGAAAATAATAGTAAAAATACTTGGCAATATGGATAATGAAGAAGTTGTTCCCGTAATTATAAGAGCTATGGATGAAAAACAGTATTTTAACCGTCTTGTAAAACAGCAGAGCTGGACTATACTTATAGAAATTCTGTCCAGAATACCATCTGAAGAAGCAATTCCTTATCTTATTAAATCCCTTCAGAATGATCCTTCCAATCTTTATAATCAATCTCTTGAAGCATTGATTAAACTCGGTGAGAGGGCAATACCGTCACTTATAGAATCCTATAAAGGAAATATTCTCAGCAGAAAACGTATAATGGAAGTTTTCTGTAAAACAGGTGATCTGAGGGCCAAATCAGTAATAATAGAAGCTCTTTCAGATGAAGATGAAGATCTGAGAAGACTTGCCGTAATAGCCCTGGGAAAAATCGAATGTAATGAGAGATTATCTTTATTCCGGGAATCTGTAAAAGATAAATCTCCCAAGGTAAGGGCGACTGCCATAAAGGTACTCTGGCAGACAGGCGAACATGTGGAACCTTCTATTTTTATAGAAGCTCTTAAGGATCAGAAACCTACTGTAAGACAGACTGCATGTGAAATTCTTGGAGAGCTGAAATACATGGAAGCAAAAAAAGCTCTCAGCCAGCTTCTGGAAGATAATTATTCAGAAGTCAGAGAAGAAGCTCAAAAAGCTCTGGAGAAAATTGAAGTTTGACCGGGATTTACTGGACTTTTTGGATTACCACGATGATAAAATAACCTTACTCCAGGTGAAATTCTTAATCCCGGTAATCCTTTAATCCTGAACCACCCGGTTTCTGATAGTTAATTGATGGACTCTTACCATAAATAAAGGATTATAAAAAAATTATGAGCAATATTTTAAAAACATTAAAAGCAGAACTTTACAGATCATACAGAAAATTAACAATTGAAGATAACCGGTCTCCATTTTTTATAAGTTACCTGTACAGAAATACATTTGATACGACAATATGGGGTAAATACGGTGATCTATTTGAAGCAAACAGTAATAATAATTCAGGCATATATGCAGAGGTGAGAATTGGTTCCCATGAATTTGATAATACTATAAGCGGAGGACTTTATAAAAACGCTACTTCAGATGATTCCTATTCGTGGATTCCCTCGCCGCTGGGTAATTCTTCCGATGGTCTGAAACATACTCTATGGCGTCTTACCGATTGCAAATACAAGGAAGCTTTAATGGAGTATTATCAAAAGAAAAGCCAGATGATAAAAGAAGTACTGATTCATAAAGGTAAACTCGATTTTTCGATAGAAAAACCTTCTGTAAGTAAAGAAAAACTGCCGGAATTAAAACTGCCAGTAAAGGAATGGAAAAACCTTGTAAAAAAACATTCCGGGAAACTCAAGAAATATAAAGAAGTAAATAATTCATTTATCTCAATCAATGCAAGAGATGTTCATAAATATTATGTCAATACAGAAGGAAGCGAAATCAATTCAAAGGAAACAAATATAGGCATAAGAATAGTGGTTCAGGGACTTGCAGAAGACGGAATGCTTGTCGAACGAGACTGGAACGATATATTTATAAATCTCGAAGAGTTCCCCCGGGAAGATTTTATTGAAAAAAAAATAGAAACTCTTATTTCTGAACTATGTGAACTGAAGAAAGCCGAAGTGCTTAAACCCTATGTAGGTCCTGCCATATTGTTTCCTTCTGCATCGGGCATATTCTTCCATGAAGCCATAGGACACAGGCTCGAAGGAGAAAGACTCCTCAGTCCCGGTGAAGGACAGACATTTAAAGGTAAAATAGGAACCAGAATATTACCTGAATTTATAACTATCCATGATGACCCTCTTATGAAGGAATTTAACGGCCAGAGTCTTCTGGGGTATTACCCCTATGATGATGAAGGCATACCGGCACAGAGAGTATGCCTTATAGAAAAGGGAGTTCTGAAGAATTTCCTTCTCTCAAGGGCAGTAGTGGAGGATTTTAAACACTCAAACGGCCATGCCAGAGCAACGTACCATGAAGATCCCATAGCCAGGATGTCCAATTTTATAATAACATCTTCCCTTGAATACAGTTATGAGAAACTGAAAGAGATGTTAATCCAGGAAATAAAGGCCCAGGGGAAGGAATTCGGTTTAATCATAAAAGAAGCAAAAAGCGGAGAAACAAATACGAATAAATATAATTTCCAGGCCTTCAAAGGACAGCCTACTGTGGTGTACAGGGTAGACCCTGCGACAGGGGAAGAAACACTGGTGAGAGGAACAGAGTTTATAGGAACTCCCCTTACGAGTGTGCAGAAAATCCTTGCCACAGGCAACGATTATAAAAGAGTAAATGCTTTCTGCGGCGCCGAGTCGGGATTTATATCTGTTTCTACCATATCTCCTACAATACTCATTAAAGAAGTGGAAATGCAGAGAAGCACTGAAACAAATTTACAGCCTCTCATTCTTCCTCCGCCATGGTACAGGAAAGGTTAGGTTATATTGCAGGGGTCCATGACCATGTGCCCCTGCAGTATGGGAATATAAATTATTTATATGAAAATGATGAAGTCTTATGCTTCACTGTCTGTTATTTTCATATATGGTTGTGACCGCTCCGGTCATGCCTGTTAGTTAGGAATAGAAATAAAATAATTGTCTCAAATGATATATTTTGCATTGTAGGGGCAGGTTCTAAACCCGCCTAATATGAGACAGTTAATAAGTTTTCATTCCTAAGTAATTTCCAATTCTCTGGCAAGGTTTAACATTTCATCAAGCATCTTCTTGAAATAAGGACATTTCTGATATGCCTTTTCCGGATCAAGTTTAGAAAAAAGGTCTTTTCCATGAACAGGTTTTTTATATTTTTTCTTAAGTTTTTCCCAGTAAAGCTTCTCCAATAACTTGGCCGGAGGATTATAAAAATTAATTTCTTCAGGAGTTTTAACTTTACCTGGTAAAGTCTTTTGTATCTCAAGGGGAAAAATAGATGGATCACTCAATAACCATGACTCAGTTTCATGGACAGCAAAAAATTGCATAAATTTACGATGATTAACTTTTTCTTCCAGGAGCTTCTTTCCCCAGGTATAACGATCTGATGCAGTCTTTTTGTTCTCCGGATAACTCATAGCCCTATAGAGATCAAGAAGTGATATTACAGCAATTACATCTTTATCTTTATCCAGATACATATGTGCTTTTTTCTTAACATCATCAATTAACTCCGCACACCCTTCAAATCTTACAATTTTTATCCCCACAGGTTTTTTTAGTTTTTTATCCAGCCAGCGTTTAATGAATTCAGAAAGTGCTATTTTTTCCGTATACCCCTCTACAAACATTACAAATTTCATTACATTTCCTCCAGTTCACCTGATCTGTATAAAGAACCCAAGGAATATCCCTTTAACCAGTATTTCAATTCTTCTCCATCAATGGTTTTTAAAATTGTTTCTCCATTTTCCCACTTTGTTACTGTTATCGTCGGGGTGACATCTTCAAAAGCATCAAGGAGCTGAGTAGAATGAGTTGTAAAAATTACCTGTGCTCCTCTTTCAGAAGCTTCAACAGCATATTCTGCTATAACTGGAAGCATGGATGGATGTAAATATGTGGCTGGCTCGTCTATTGCAATAACCGGTGCAAGATAAGGTGAAGCAAGAACTGTCAATAGAAAAAGAAAATGTAATGTCCCATCAGAAATATCACTGGATGAGGTTGTCTGGTTCAGGGTTTTCCATCTTATTCGAATCTGAATCCTCTGATCTGCTGCAGGAGGGAAAACCAGTTCTTCAAAATCATTACTAAAAGCATATCTCATAGCCATATCTATATCCTCTTTGAAGTTACGGTCAGATGTATAAAGAGTATGTAGAACGGTTATGAGGTTTTGCCCGTCAGTGTCAACATGTTTTTCATAACGTGCGACAATCGGCTGACGAATCTTCGCTTCCTGGTTTACATTTATATTGTGATATATAGCCCAGGATGAAAGCTGTTTTTGAATTGCTGAGATATAGTTATTTTTTGTAAATGTGCCTGAAGTCTTAGAAAATAACGTTTCTTCTTCCGGCAAATTTTCCTGTTCTATATAATTCATTTCCTTTTCATAAAATAATCTGGCTTTAAAACCATCTCTTTGAAGAAGATCAAATGTCTCATTTTCCTGTCCGTTATCAGGAAGATTAACTAAAAATCTTTCTTTCTCTATCTGAAAGTTACTGGTTGTACCGAGTCTTGCCATATAAACCTTATAGGAGAAACTATTACCTGCTGTATTCTCATTCTCTTTAAAAGTTAAAGCACGGATATTAAAAGAAATTTTATCCATGGATCCATCCCATACCAGAGAGCCCATCCCTCCTGAATGCTGTACAGATTTTCCTAATTGTCCCCTGGCAGAACTACCAATAAGCTCCAGCAGTCGTAAAAGATTGGATTTCCCCGTACCATTAGGCCCAATAACAATATTTAATTTTCCCGGTTGCCATATAACATTTTTAAGAGAACGAAAACCTTTAATCTCTAAATGATTTATTTTTATACCTTTTATTATATCAGCTTCTCTATGTAAAATTTCTAAGACTTTTTTACTCCGGGGATCTTTAACTTCCTGTAATTCTTGTTCCTCTGAAATTCTATTAACTCCTTCTTCTTTCTGCCCTTCAAGTTCTCTATGAATATCAAGAGCTTTCATATTATATTCAAAAGCTCTGTTAAGATCTCCCTTTTCATTATAGATAACACTGATATTAAATAACTGTCTGGCTTCTCCAGGACGGTCACCGATATCTTTATAAATATACAGAGCCTGCTGGAAGTATTTAAGAGCTTCGTCAGGCTCTTTTTTAGAACGGTAAATACTACCGATATTACCTAGAGTAGTTGCTTCAGTCTGCCTGGAACCTACTTTTTTGTTAATTTCTAACACCTTCCAGTAACAGTTTAAAGCTTCCTCAATCTCTCCTTTATTACTGTAGATAAGCCCAATATTTCCTAAATCCTGAGTTTCACCCAGGAGGTTTCCTATTTCTATGTCAATATCCAGTGCCTGTTGAAAGTGTTTTATAGCTTCATCAAGATCTCCTCTGGTTCGATAAATACTACCAATATTGGTTAAAGCAGTTGCTTCATCCTGGCGACATCCACTTTCTCTACTAATATCTAAAGACTGTCGAAGATAGTTTAGTGCTTTATCATACTCTCCTCTTTTACTGTAAATGACACCTATATTCCCTAACTGATTGGCTTCACCATGACGATATGATATGTCTCTGGAAATATTCAGAGCCTGATTATAATATTCAAGAGCCTTTTCAGTTTCTTCTCTATCACTATAAATCGAACCAATATTGGCCAGAGTAATAACTTTACCTTTACTGGCTCCTGTGGTTCTAACGATTTCCAGAGCCTGTAAGTTGCATTTCAAAGCATCGTCAAGTTTTCCTTCGGAATGATAAATCGTACCGATATTACAAAAAGCAGTTGCTTCACCTCCACGGTACCCGGTCTTTTTATAAATATCCAACGCTTTCTGGTAATAATCTAGAGACTGATAAATCTTTCCTTTAAGCTTATAAATGGAACCTATATTACCTAAATCGGTGGCCTCTCCTTCAAGATTTCCTACTTGTTTATCAAGATCCAGAGCCTGGTTATAGTATGCCAACGCTTCTTCAAGAAAACCTTTATCACGATAAACATGACCTATATTAGTTAGAGCAGAAGCCTGTCCCTCAGAATAATGTGCTTCTCCGGTAAATTCCAGGGCATCCCTGTGGCTTTCCAGAGCTTTGTCAGGTTCTCCTGTGTCCTGATAAATAAGACCCATATTATCAGAAACAGCAGCTTTAAATAAAATAACTATATCTTTATAAAGTTCCTTAACAGCTCTAAGCTCTGTCAGAGTTAATATCTGATTGTAATATTCCCGGGCTTTATGTAAATTTCCGATATGATAATAACAATTGCCGGCAATATTAGCAAAATACATTTTTTCAATCGGCCCTGATGACATAATATTTACAATGCCATAGTCTTCGATTTCTTTAATGGCTTTTTGATAATTTTCTTCTTCCGTATATTTGAATATATTGTTTAAAAATTCTATCATTTGCGGGATATTCAGATAATTTATACCTTTGACAAACCAGGATGTATGTGTAGCACTGGATAATTTCTGTGCATTTTCTTCTGTTTCTAACAGGTTAATCATATATTTATAAAGATCATCAGGTATTAAATACAATCCTGTACGCTTAAAATTAATTTTTCCCTTGTTTATATCTTTATAAAGATGTAAATCATTCTTATAAAGTACATCATATACTTCCTCGTATTGTTTCTTAATAGAAATAAAGACTCTGTCTACAATTAGACCTGTCAGTTTCTCTTCTTTTTCATATTTTTCAGGAAATCTAAAATCTATAGTTATTATACCTTCTTCTATGGAAAGACTCTGAACATAATGATGACACCACCAGTGATATTTACTTTCCGCAGGTATATCTACTGTTGCAAGTATATCAGGGTTTACCCTTCTATAATCGGCATCAAGTTCATCCCCCAGCCGAATTAATGCAGCCAGTAGTGGAAGTCTGATAGTTTTCCCTGCTAACTTTACAGATTTTAAAGTATTAATATCCAATTTTCTATGATATTTTGCCACATCAGCAATAAAATCAACATAATCTTTACAATTTTCCAATCCGAAAGAAAATCCCGAATTATTATCCAAACTCGCTATTATTGCTTTCGCACTTGCTTCATTGTGATTTTTTCTGATTATTTCTAATTCGTCTTTTGTGTAATCATCCTTTTTAGACAATCCGGCATATACCGGGAATTGCATACCTATATCATGTAAATATATCGCAGCAAGCAAAATAAAGCGTTCTGCTTCACTCAGGATAGAACTTTTAACCTGAAGTAATTGTTCCAGACATTCAATTATTCTTTTAGAATGTTCCAGACCATGATCCGTATACCATCTGTGAAGAGGTTTACTCCAGTAAAATTCTACTTTTTCTTCCACTAAACTCAGACAATTTTTGAATTTCTTTTGCTTCAACTTAAAACAACTCATAATAACACTTCCTAAAAGGTATTGTTTATTAACTTTTTATTAAAAGAATTACTCAATTTTTTTAAAACTTTATGTTTATTAAATAAAACTCATTGACGGTCATGTTCTTTCAAAGCTCTTCTGTCATCAATACTACCCGATTCCAGTAATCTATCAAGTAAATTCATAGCCCGTAGTTTTATTTCATTATTTAAAGCATGTGTATACATTACAAGTAGAATTTTTACTATATCTTCTCCACTGATATAATTACTACTTTGCATATTATACAACCCATCACCTACTTTATTTATTACACATTCCACTACGTCCAAGGCTACATCTTCATCAGTCTTTGCTCTATCCTGCATATATTCTACTAAAGGAGAATAATTTTCATGCAGAGCAGGTGATTCAAGAAAAGCATAGATAAAATCTTTTAAATTTTTTACAGGTTTACTTTTTAAATGTCTAAAACAATTACCTATTTCTTCAAGAACCTGTTTTTCTGACGATTGGAAAAAATAATTCATCAGATAAGTCTTACATATTTCCCGAAAATCATCAAATTCCATATTATGAGAAAAAACTTTTACTGCTCCTACTTTCATACTAACAGTACCAGACATCACCTTTTCAACTAAAGTTCTTGCCTCAGGATTCTTAAATAAAGCTATACAACAAAGCCTGGCACCCGCTTCCTGATTTACACTATCTTCACTTTCTAATAAAAGTTCTATATAAGGCCTTATTCTCTTGAATTCTTTTAAGGAATAATAAAGGAAATAATGAGTGACATAAAAGTCCAGTAATTCAGGATGTTTTTTAATAATTTCTTCAAAAACATCAATACTTCTGGAAATATTATATTGTATTAAATATTGTAGAATTTCAATTACACATACAAGTACGGGAATAGAAGGATCATTTTTAATATGATTGACTAAATCAAAAACAGTTTCAACATCAGGCGGAGTTCTAAGTAAAGCAGAACGGCAATAAGCATTTATAGCTCGACCTCTTATAGTAGTATGATAATCTGAATATTTATAAATTTCTTTATTCGTTTCTTGCCAAGGTAATTCTTCTTGAGCATTATTAATAGCATAATTCCAAAGAATAGTCATAATATCATCGGGTATAGTATGTGTAATTTTTTGATTAATCGCTGAATATAAAACACTACGTATTTCTAATTCCTGATGGTTTGAATAACGTCTGGCAAGATCATAAATATATTCGCCTGTATTTTCCACATTCCCAAGCCCAATAAGAATAGCTCTAAGATAATGATAAGAAATTCCTTCATCGAATTTACTTACCAGATGGTAAAAACGTTCCGGATCTTTTTCAACCTCTTTTATCATAACACCGGATAATTCATAGACACCACCTTTTAACAAATCTCCTGATAAAGAGTCATAATTATCATTGTACTTATGCATGGCACGAAGCCAGTCTTCATCAGTCATTTTTGAAATAGAGTCAGGAGGAATAGGTGGTGCAACAAAACCACCATATATCCTTTTCAGTTCTGGCTTTTTAAATTTAGGAAATTTTCTTTTTAATTCTTCAAAACGCTTTCTTCCTTGTAGACTTAAATGTTCTTCCGGAATAAAACCGCCTAAATTCCGTGCTGTCCGGCCTTTATCTTTAATGTTTTTCTTTTCCCATTCTGTTTCATAATTTAATAATAATTCTTCAAGTTTTTCTTGATATTCCTTAGTCAGATATGGAAATACAGTATTAATAAGTAAAAAACTATCATAGTAATTATCACCAACATAGAAACGCCTGTTATCACCTGTAAGATAATTATATATTTCTTCAAAATATTGTTCCGATGCTGCCAGAAATCCTTTAATCAAAATACGATGAAAAACCATCCAGTCACTGTTAATTAAATCATTCATCAAATTACGAAAATATTCAGGTTTGTCAGTTGCAACTTGAGCTACAGCTTCTGCCAAAGTTTTTGCAAAGTCTATATTAGGATGATTTGCTTGTTTTTCATACCAGTAATCAGAGAATAAATAATCGTTTTTATATATGTTTGTTACCTGATCATATTCAAGAAAAACAAGTATTTTTTGTATAAGAGGTATAAAATTGTCTATAAAATCTTTTGAGTTGTTCTTAGCTATATCCCTGATCAAAGTTGTTTCTGTATTATAAAAAAGCTCATGTTGGATTTTATTACTATTGATAGAATTTTGAATTCTTTTATCCATGTCTTTATTTTGTCTATCAGTTTCAATATAATCAAATATTTTATTCAATCTCGTATCAAATATTACTTTAAGTATATAACATGCTGCATTTGGATTTGATTTTATAATATTTCTAAGACATGAATTAATATGCTGAATATAAGGTTCTTGTTTGATTATATTAACCAGTATATCAAGAGCTTTTTTTATGTTCCAATCACTTAACTCATCCAGACAAAACATAATTAAATTATTCCATAACATTGAGTTACCGGCATAAGGATAAAGTATGTTGATTATCGTTTCAGGTGAATGTGATATGGCAGATTTAAAGTACCATCTTAATTCATGAAGTAAAAAATCCTCGTCTTTTTGTAACATAGAAGGAATGATCTCTGGCAAAAACAATTTAAACCATTTTGGATTTTCCATTGCCCAGGGAAGAAATGCTTTCTGAAACTTCCTGTCATCCATCATTTTAGTAAGTAAGCTTAACTCTTCAGGATACGGATCTGATGAATTTGCAAGCCATTCCAGAATAAGACGATAAAGGTGAGAACGTAAATTCTTTGCATAAATCAACTTAGATAATTCAAGAAGGTATGAGGAAAAATCAGACGTCCGTAAATAACTGAGAATTTGTATAACCTGTGAACGGCTAAATAATCCCTGTTCACTTGGAAGGATTTCAGTAGAAATAGATAAGCCTTTTGCTACAAAGTTTCTAGCATAACAATAATCAAAAAACGTACTATGAAAAAACGAATATAAAATACCTGACTTAATTAAGATACCTTCCCTCTGTAAGTAAATTACTGCATCAATATAATTATCCATTACACCTTCTGGTGCAGACAATTGTTTATTTCTATGCATATATTCTACTAAATAATATATAGCATCACTACGTTCTTTCTTTGGAGGTGCATAATCATATGTTTTTAGAATAAAATAACTCCAAAGTTCAGAATATAAACCCTGTAAACTTTTAAAACTTAACGATGTATAATTGTCATTTCCAGATAACTTCTGGTAGATTTTATAGAAAATAGCTAGATAAAGCGGAACTTTTACAAGTTCTTTAAGTGCCGGAGATAAAATATTAAATTCAATACCAATTTTAGTAAGAACTTTATTAATTTCTTTATCCAACAATGGTTTGAGAGTGAATTCTTTATCTACTTTAATAGAAGAAAGCTTTGGATCTGTATGCAGGTCGAAAATTCGGCAGGAAGTAATAATTATAAGGCCAGGTATATTTCTTAATCTACTTATAAGATCAAGTAATAAATCCAGAGTATTTTGATCTCTGGAAAGTGACATAGACAGAGCATCTATCTGATCTATAATAACTACTGCTATGGGATTAATCATTTGAGACATTATATTTTCTACGTCATCTGGAAGGCCAAGTTCTTTAAAAAGTTCTTCTCTCTTTGAAATAGATTTTATCCGATCAGATTTAATACCAAGCACAGGTACCCCTTCATTTTCAAGTGTTATCAGTAAATCACGCATTATTACAGATTTTCCTCCACCTGGTATATCATATAAAATAGCAAAATTTTCTGCTTTTTCAATCTTTTTAATCCACTCTATAATTTCAATGATTTCAGGTCTGTCCAGATGAATTCCATCTATAAGATCAAGCTGACGAAGATAGGAACTTGCATCATAAAGAGACTTAGAAATATCGCCGGAGCTTAAAGGAGTTTTAGGATAAATACCTTTCTGGGAAAGCCAGTTTAATATATCATATTTTCTTAATATACTTCCATAGCAACCTGAATCGTCAACTAAATCTAAAAGTATTGAATCCGTTTTTTCCGGATGAGAAAATTTTTCTTGTAACCAATTTTTGATATCTCTTTTTATATAATCCAAAGGCAATTTTTCAAGATATAATTTTTTACAGAATTTAAATAGCTCATCATCATCAATAGTCAAAGATATTTTTATTTTATCCCATTCTTCTTTTACTTCATCCGTACATAGACGCGTAAAAAAATCTTTTACATCTACTGCTGCTTTTATCGCCTTACCACATGCTTTGTTAAAAAATAGAGATTCACTCTCTGTAGTTAAAATTATTTGTTTTAATTCATTGCTTCCCAGATCAGTACAATATTGTTTATAAAATTGAGTTATTATACCTTCAGAAATAAGTTTTGATGCCGTCCAACTGCCACCACCTGGAGCTGCATGTTTTGCCTGATGGTACAAACGTTTTCCATTCTTATCAATTACTATATAATCATCTACATAAACAGGTAATGAATCGTCTCCCGGCATAAAAGCAGTTGAAACCGCTTGAAGCTTTATTCCAGAATTTTCGCCCGATAATACATCTCTAATTTCGTAAATTACGGCAAAATCTTCATATCTATTACCATATTTAGTAGAGCAACCACCTGCTCGTGGCATAATAATTATCCTCCAAAGTAAATAAAATCATAAAAATTTTAAAATTCTTATAATCATCTATTTAACAATTCCATTTTCTCTGTGCTACTTCCCGATAGAAGACCAATCATACTTCCCTTCAATAAGCCCATTCCTGTATTTTTTTGCCTCACCCAGGGCACCAGTTCCCACAGAGGAGCAATACTCAACACAACACCATCATTCAGGTCTGGTTCCAGATAAAGTTTGACTGGCTCTATCAAGTTTTTTTAATCAATCAGTTCAGAAATAAAAGCCTCTTCCTTATCTACTTCATTCTCTTCATCTTTCATGCACATCCAGAGTTATCTCTGTTATTTTAACTGTACACACTAAAGGTGTCCATACTTTTCTTCTTCAGCATATCCTTATAGATTTACGAAGATTAGAAGAAATTACTTCCAAAATTTTATTTTTTCCTTTTTCACCAGGTCTCTCTTAAATAAATATTTAATTGTAAAAATTCCCATTTAGACAAATGCCATATTATCTAGTTTCCGTCTTACCCCTTCAGTCCTTAACCATCCATAACCTGCATAACTGAGAGTTTGAAGAAGTTTCTGAAAATCTTCCTCTGTCCAGATCGATTTACCTTCTCTGGTAAGAGATAATCTAATTTCTTCTTCTGTGGGTTCCCGATCTTTTGGGACTTTACCTGCATAAGGAGTATGAATTGTCAGGAAATTCTTTAAATAAGGCTTTGCCCTTTCATCCCAGTCTTTCTCCTCTGGGAATTCGTAATTCCATTTAAATTCCCATAATTTGAGAATTTTATCATAACTCCCCGAAATAGCATAAAGACTATCAGGAGATATGCTGATGGAACTCACATTATTAATATGTCCCTCAAAAGTTCTAATACATTTTCCAGTTTTTATCTCCCATAGCTGGATAGTATTATCATAACCTCCCGCTGAAATAGCATAAAGACCATCAGGAGATATACTGACAGATGTTACATTATCAGTATGCCCTTCAAAGATTTCAATACATTTTCCAGTTTTTATCTCCCACAGTCTGAGGGTTTTATCCCAACTTCCCGAAATAGCATAAAGACCATCAGAAGATATGCTGATAGAACTCACATTATTAGTATGCCCCTCAAAAATTCTAATACACTTTCCAGTTCTTATCTCCCATAGCCTGAGGATTTTATCCCAACTCCCCGAAATAGCATAAAGACCATCAGGAGATATACTGATAGAATTCACAGAAGAAGCATTCCCTTCAAATCTCTTCAGGCATTTTCCACTTTCTATCTCCCATTGCCGGATAGTATTATCATGACTCCCCGAAATAGCATAAAGACCATCAGGAGATATACTGACAGAATGCACAAAAGAAGTATGCCCTTCAAAAATTCGAATACACTTTCTTGTTTTTGTATCCCATAGCCTGAGGGTTTTATCGCTACTCCCCGAAATAGCATAAAGGCCATCAGGAGATATACTGACAGATGTTACACAATCAGTATGCCCTTTAAAGATTCTTAGACATTTTCCCATTTTTATATCCCATAACCGGAGGGTTTTATCCCAACTCCCCGAAATAAAATAAAGGCCATCAGGAGATATACTGACAGATGTCACCTTATTAGTATGTCCCTTAAAATCTTTAATAAACCATCCAGAAGAAATACCGCATCTTATCCCATTTTTACCTGCCTGACCCCATAGGTTCAAAGCCTTTTCTGATTCTTTATATCCTGGTAATTCCATTCCTGATTTTATAAAATCTGCCGCTTCTTTTATAGAATTTATTTTAAAATATTTTTCAGCATTATCCATAAAAGTTTTAAAATTTTCCGCATTCTTTTTTATTTCTATATAACTTTGAGGTTTAGCCACAATAAATGACATATCTTGTCCGCTTCCTAATTCCCATAGTCGGAGGGTATTATCAGAACTTCCTGAAAGCGCATAAAGACCATTGGGTGATATACTGACGGCTTTTACTAAATGACTATGCCCCTCAAAAGTCCTAATACACTTTCCTGTGTTTATATCCCATAACCGAAGAGTTTTATCTCCACCTGAAATAACATAAAGACCATCAGATGATATACTGACGGATTCCACATTAGCAGTATGTCCCTTAAATATTCTAATACATTCTCCAGTTTTTATATCCCATAACCGGAAGGTTTTATCCCAACTTCCTGCTGAAACAGCATAAAGACCATCAGGTGATATACTGACAGATTTAGCATAGCCTTTATATCCTTCAAATGTTTTAATACATTTTCCAGTTTTTATTTCCCATAGCCGGAGAATGTAATCATAACTTCCCGGAAGAACATAAAGTCCATCAGGTGATATACTGATAGATAATACCGAATTAGTATACCCCTCAAAAATTCTTAGACACTTTCCAGTTTTTATATCCCATAATCTGAGAGTTTTATCCCTACTTCCCGAAATAGCATAAAGGTCATCGGGTGATATACTGACGGCTTCCACCTTATCAGTATGACCCTCAAAAATTCTTAGACACTTTCCAGTTTTTATATCCCATAATCTGAGAGTTTTATCATGACTTCCCGAAATAGCATAAAGGCCATCGGGTGATATCCTGACAGATAAAACAAAATCAGTATGCCCTTCAAAGATTCTGATACACTTTCCTGTTACTATATCCCATAGACGTAGAGTATGATCACAACTTCCTGAAAGCGCATATAGGCCATCAGGAGATATACTGATGGAAGATACAGAATAAGTATGTCCCTTAAAGATTCTTACAGACATTCCATTCTTTATTTTCCTTGATTTCTGCAATAGCTCATCCAATTCATATAATTGAATGGATTTTGCACGAACTTCTTCAAATTCGCTTACAGCCGCTTCCCCATCTCTTCTTTCCATATGAACAAGACCAAGAAAATAATTTACTATAATATCATCAGGATGATTCTTTTTTACCTCTTTCAATTGCCTAATCATTTCAATATCTGTTATTCTCCCACTTCTCCATAAAAGAAGATTCCTATTGCAGGTTAAATAAGGATGAGATTTCTCTTTTTTCAGAGCATCATTTAGTATATTTTCCGCTTCATTTGCTTTGCCAAGATCTATAAGAGACACAGCAAGATTATTAATACTATCAGAAAGAAGTTCTGCCTCTCCAGGATTCTCTCTCGCATAACTCTCTCCGACTACTTCCCTATAAATATTTACAAGCTCTGCTCTTGCTTCATCGCAATTCCGAAATCTCTCAGAAGGCTTTTTCTTTAGACACTTTAATATAAAATCTGACAGAGAGCGAGGGATGTCACTGTTTATCTCTTGAGGATTTGTAGGTTCTACACTGGTATGACGTATTTTGAGAACAAAAATATCCTCTCCATCTTCATCAAATGGCCTCTCTTCACAGCATATCTCAAAGAGCATTACACCGAAAGCATATATATCACTACTTGGGCCAAGTATTCCATATTTGTCCCACTGTTCTGGAGGCATATAGGCAGGTGTACCTACCACTCCTTCTTTAAACATCATCGTTCTGGTAACACCAGATTTTTTACTCTCCGTAATGTCAACTCCAAGAGTGGCTAATCCAGAGGCAACCCCAAAATCAGTGATTTTTATCTCACCTGTAGAAGTCATAAGGCAATTGGCAGGTTTTATATCTCTATGAATAAGTCCCTTCTTATGAGCATAAGAAAGTCCATCAAAAAACTGAATTGCAAGGTCTATTATCTCTTTCCATTCCCAAACTTTTCCAACTTCAAGCCAATTCTCAAGGCTTCCTCCTTCTATAAACTCTGAAAATATACGGGGAAGACCTCCAAGATCACGGACATAATAACAGTTTACTATATGAGGGTGAAGTCCAAGATTTACCCAACCCTCACATTCAAAGATAAAATTTTTTCTATGAGCTTTATCTCTGCACAATTCTACTTTAAGAGATTTTACTGCAAGGTATTCATTCCACCCTTTATGGTAAACCTTATAAACTTTGCCAAAAGCTCCTTCACCCAAAACATCTGTTACTTCATAGAAATTAAGTATTAAATCTCCCAATTCCCAATCTTCTTTTACTCCTGCTTCAGCATCTGCCAGGATTTTCTGGTCTATCTTTCCATAACCATAAGTCAGAGATTTAGCTATTGTTTCTTCTATTCCAGTGGATTCTCTAAAAAATGTGGATTCAAACTGAGAACCTTTCAATAGAGTATTTTTTATATTATCATTGTTAGTCATACAAATAACTTTCTTTCAGTTATCATTTCTCTTTTAATTATTAACGACTACCTATACTATATTCTCCATCGCCTTTAGCATCTCTCCTCCATCTTTATATCTATAGCCGGTATCTCGTGAAAGAGCTTTATCAATTACTTCAGCAACAGATTCTGAAATATTCCTTTCAACAGCTCTGATAGGTTTGATTTTTCCCTGAAGAATTACTTTATAAGGATCTACCCCACAGGAAATATCCCATACAGTCTGTCCAGTCAGCATATGATAAAATGTAGCAGCTATTTCAAAAACATCTGTTACAGGATTTACATAACGATAATTTGTTATATGCTCTGGTGCCATATATGGAGGAGAACCACAAAAACTACCTGTAATAGTAATAGTCCTTTTAGTCATTCCAGCTTTAGTAAAATTCTTTGCTAATCCGAAATCTGAAATTTTGGCAATCCACTTACCTTGTTCACCAGAAAGAAGTATATTAGGAGGTTTAATATCTCTATGAACAAATTCTTTTTTATGTGCGAAAGCAAGTCCTTCAAGAGATTGAATCATTATAGGGATAGCATCGTTGATAGAAATTTTATTTCTCCCATTTACCATAAGATCCCATACTGAACCGACATCCATTATTTCCATAGCAAAATAGTAAATTCCATTATAATTACCAGTATCTATTATGGTTACTATATTAGGATGTTTAAGACTTTTAAGATTTTCAATCTCCCTTTCAAATAATCTAACCTTCAGGACATCAGGTGTTTGCGTCTGAAGCATTGTCTTTAATGCTACTTTTTTACCACTTTCATAATGTTCTGCAAGATAAACTGCTCCAAATCCACCTTTACCAATCATTTTTATTATCTTATATCCCATAAATTCAGAATATTCAGCATCTTTAGTTTTAATTTCTTCAATAAAAATCATCTTAGCAAAATCTTCAACAATTGCACTGATGTCATATTCTGCCTTATATTTTTTCTTTTTATTTTTCAAAATAATTTCAGTTAGATCACCGAATTCTATTTTTTTTGCTTTACTCTTATTATCTTTTTTTAATTTCTTTTTCGCTTTATTAGGAGCACTTATAGTCAATTTATTTTTTTCTTCAGCCTTTTCTCTACATTTTTTACACAAATATGAACCACCTACAAACTCCGATATTTTTTTTTCTTCCTCCGGTATCGCCAAATCACAATCCACACAGATAGCAGGTTTTTCAATTTTTACAAAAATCTCTGTATCACCAAGTTTCATAATATCTTTATCTTTAAGTTCAATATTTTCTGAATGAGTAGCATCTTCAGGTTTTATCCCTTTTCCCCTTCCTCCATATTTAATTCCATTTACAAAGCTTCCATTAAGACTACCCATATCTATAAGTGTTAAATAAGGAGGATTAATTTCAAGAATACAGTGATGTCTTGATAAAAACCTGTCCTTAGATAAATGAAAATGACAATCATTAGAACGGCCGATCAGAAAGATATCAGCTTCTTCAAATTCTTTTATCTCACCTTTCATTGGACCTGCTGTAACAGATAAAATAACTTTCATTCTATCCACCTTATGTATTGTTTGACTTAAACATTTTTTTAAATATATATTTATAATATTGCAAAAATTATACTATATAGTAAACGAAAATTAAACATTTAAAGCTATTTAATGAACCCAATTCCACACTTTTCTTCCTCAGTATAATACATTTTCCCACATTACCAACAATCGTTGTTACAAAAAATTGGCGTAATATACCTCTCTGAACTATTTTTTAAATTTCCAATTATTTCAACAAATACTATAAATATTCCTTTCCCACCAATCACATTTTACTATATCCCGGTCTGGAATTACAAGAATAATCAACCTCTTTAGAACGAAATACATCAAGACAATTTACTATCAATTAAAATTTTAGCAATTAAACATCTTAATTGACAAAATTAAAGAAAAATAGAGAAAATCGCAGAAAAACAAAGAAAAATAATTCTAATCCTTTTTAAATAGACTTGATTTTCTCATGGGCATATTTTAAAATACATCTTACTTAGCAATCAAACAATTAGACTGCCAAAAATTAAAGGAGGTTTGAATTATG
>DAIOEN010000043.1:0-2864 GCA_036746235.1 Vulcanimicrobiota bacterium
GCGGCATGGGCTTCATGATCGAGAGGATAAATATCAATAAGTGCTTTATATTGATCTACGGCATCACTGTATCTTGCCTGATCTCTGTAAATATTTGCAAGGTTGAACATAGAATTTCTATGTTTCGGATCAAGTGTTAACACTATCTTATATTCTTCTATCGCCTCCGAATACTGGGCATTTTCATAATAAATTGTTGCCAGATTATAATGGGCGTCTATACTCTTATAGTTTAACTGTATTGCTCTTTTATACTCAGCTATGGCAGAAGGATTATCATGGAGTTTGTAATATACTACTGCAAGATTGAAATGGGCATCGAAATTATTATCATCTGCTTCTATGGATTTAGTATAAAATTCCTTTGCTTTTTCCAGATCACCCTGTTCGTAATATATGGTGCCAAGACTGTAATAAGCTGCGGCATTTGTGGGTTCCAGTTTAACAACAGTATTATATTCCTCTATTGCTTTCTGAGTATTACCCTGTTTATAATATATATTTCCCATATGCAAATGGGCGCCAACATGGTTAGGATCTAATTCTATAGTTCTTTTAAAATGAACTGTAGCATTTTCATAATCTCCCTGTTCATAATAAACTCTGCCGAGATTGTAATGGGCTTCAAGTAAATCAGGATTTATGGATAAAGCTGTAAGATATTCTTCCTCTGCTTTATCAAGATCTTTTTTCTTTTCATAATAATAATTACCTTCCAGATAATGAGCCCTGGCAATCAGAGGATATACGTCCTGATTGTCGGGATAACGTTTCTGCACCGTTTCATATTGAAGTAATGCCACATCAAAATCTTCTTCTGCAAGGTAAAGTTCTGCCATATCAAAATAACACTGTCTGATAGATTTATTAACAATATCCTGGTTATTTTTATCCTGCATAAGAACCTTATCGTATTCAGATATGGAAAGATTATATTCTTTCTGTTTTGTATAGATTATGGCCATTTTTGTATGGGTTTCAGGATCAATAGGGTCCAGGTTTATGGCTCTCTGGTAGTTTTCCAGGGAAAGATCAAGATTATCATTATCAAAATAAATATTCCCCAGCTGAATAAATCCGTCTCTTAAGAGAGGATCCAGTTTTACAGCCTGCTTATAATTCTTAATGGCTCTGTCATTATCACCGAGAGCTTTATAAACATTTGCCAGATTATAATTTATGGCAGGATATTCGGGGCTTAATCTGTATACTGTCTCAAATTCCTTTGCAGATGCATCAAGACATCCGGGAAATTCTCTTCTTATGTAATATTCTGTCCCGAGATTAAAGTGGGCATCAGGATAATCCTGAAATAAATCAATAGCAGCTTTAAATTCATCTATAGCCGCTTCATGTTTACCATCTCTGGAATATTCCAGACCTTTTTTATTATGTTCAATAGCCTGATCTCTTATAGTTTGAGCCTGAACATTGATGAGTGTAAACAATACAAAAAGAACACAAAAAAGAATAGAAAATGGTTTCATAGATATTAACAGCAAAAAACTGTTATACTATCCCCCTCTCGAAGATTTACAAATAATACGACAACTTTGTTTTTTAATTCTTCATAAGATAGATATATCCTGTTTTTAATATTAAAATAAGCTGGATTTTATGCTTAATGTGTTTTATAATATATAAATATAATGTACTGTGGTGAGTATAAATAACATTCGTATACTCTCGTGACACGTAACGCGTAACGCGTGACGGGAGGAAGATTTTTATTACATGTTTATGTTCAGGTCAGTAATATAGAAGTCAGCATATTCTTTCTCTATTAAGGAAGGTAATATTATGGAACTTGATACCTTTATATTGACTGTAGAGGATTTTCTTGAAGGTATAATAACAGATGAATTTCTTCAGGAAGAAATAAATTATACAAAAGAAGAGGTTCTGGAAAAGAAACATTTATTAAACAATGAAATTTCTTTTAAGCTTCTATCTGCCATAGAAGAGATGATGAAATATTTTACTGTAAATTCTGATAAAGAATATGTGAGAACAGGATTAAGTAAAGTAAAAGAGATAAATAAAATATTCAAAGAAGAACCTGCAGGTCAGGGAGCAGAACATTTAATATCTCCCGGCTCTGATTATGCCATACCGTCAGGTATGAAAATGCCTGTTGAGAATTACTACGAAGAAGAAAAAAATCACAGAGACTATGTGTCAGATCCTGTAGAATCTCCTCTTTACAGTCTCCTTATCAGTTATGAAGAACTGGCGGCAGAAAAAATTACAATAAAAGACTGGATAGAACAGTTAATAGATTCCCAGGAAGAACTCTATTATCTTCTGGAGAAAATAGATGAACATGCAGAAGATATTGATATAGACATATTTGATTTCTATACAGATCTGGTGCAACAGGCAATTACAATGCTCGAAGATCTTGAAATTAAATATTCGGAAGAACATATATCACAGGAACAATCCAGGAAGATAATAGAGGAAATAAGATATTTAAATAAAGAAATATATAAATATCAGGGAAAATTCTCTGTTAAAGAAAATTACGATATAAAAGATTCCATTCACGAAGCTTACGAAAAATTTCAGGAAGAAGACTATAAAACAGACAATTATATTACTATGGAAGAAAATATTCAAAAATATCTGGATGGAACTATAAGTGAAGAAGATTTCTTAAATGCTATAAAAAAGATTAAAAATGTTATTTCAAGTGTAGAAGACCAGTATGAGAATCTTCCAATATCACAGGAAGAACTTACGCTGGAAGTAATCAGAGGAGATAAACTTCTTACAGAAGGGCTTATGTTATGGCTGGAAGGTCTAGAAATTATTGAAGACTGCATATACTGTGAGACAAAAGATAAAGATATGTTCCAGGAAGG
>DAIOEN010000043.1:2964-39954 GCA_036746235.1 Vulcanimicrobiota bacterium
TTATTGAAGACTGCATATACTGTGAGACAAAAGATAAAGATATGTTCCAGGAAGGTCTGGCAAATATATTTATGGGTAATAAAAGACTGGTAATTTTACAGTATTTTTCAGAACAAATACAGAGACAGGTTCAATTGCAGAAAACCTTCCAGGAAGGCATGACAGAAGGCACTATGGGAACGTGACGCGTGACGGATGGTTCGTAATGCGTAATGCGTAATGCGTAATGCGTGATAATCGTGACGCGTGACGCGTGGTTCGATGCGTAATGCGTAATTAATCCCTCAGGGCGTTTAATTAAACGCCCCTACTTCCTTTTCACTACTCACCACTCACCCTTCACTTTTCACTTTTCACCACTCACTCCCATACCCCCCTTTTATTTTCTTCAATCTATAAACCTCTTAGAAGGATTTTATTATCATTTCGTTGAATAGTTATGATTAATATTTGTATGGCACCTCACAGACTGTACAGATATGGTTATACCTCGCGTCACGCGTCACGCGTCACGCGTCACGAACAAAAACGGAGGTTACAACATTGCTTCATAAACTAAACTGTTACATAACTTTATTGCTTTTATCTTCAATTTTATTTATTCTACCAGGGTGCGGGCCGGAACAAAAGGAAAATAAAATAGTCATATGGACAGGCATGAATACGGAAAAAGAACTTAAAATGATGGCTGAACTGGGGCAGGAGTTTGAAAAAAATACAGGAGTAAAAGTAGACATAATTCCCATACCTTTCGGTGATCTTCAAAACAAATTTCAGATTGCAGCACCTGCAAAACAGGGGCCTGACCTGATAACAGGTCCTCAGGACTGGGTAGGTATATTTGCTGCGGCAAATCTCATATCTCCTATGGAAGACCATGTAAATAAAGAGGAACAGAAAAATTTTATGCCTGTAAGTATAGAAGGCGCAACCTATGAAAACAAGCTTTTTGCCATACCTCTTTCCTTCGAATCGGTAGCACTTATATACAATACGGAGATAATGAGTAAGCCTCCTTCTACTATGGAAGAACTCCTTAAAGAAGCAAAAAAACTTACCATAACAAAAGGAGAAGGGGACAGGAAAACCTATGAACAATACGGAATGCTTGTTACCCCCAATGATATGTTTATAGTATTTCCTTTCTTTTCCGGATGCGGCGCCTATGTATTTGAAAACATATCGGATCCGACACATCTCGGACTGAACAACGAAGGAGCAAGAAAAGCTGCAAGAATAATATATAATATGAGAGACTATACAGAAGAAGGATTTATACCTGAAGGTGTCACAGGAGATAGAGTCCTGGGATCATTTATGGAAGGCAAAACTGCAATGATCATAAACGGCCCATGGGCAATAAATGAACTTGATAAAGTGGGAAGAAAATACGAAATATGCCCTCTTCCTCCTTTTGAAGACGGACAGATACCAAAGCCTTTTGTAGGTATACTGGGTATAATGCTTAATAGATTTGCAAAAAATCCTGAACCTGCGACGAAATTTATGCTTTTTATGAATAATAAAGAAAATCAGGTAAAAATCTATAAGGCTTTAAATAGAATTCCTGCCCGTATTGATGCTCTGGAATCACCTGAAGTTCAGAGTGATAAGAAAATAATGGGCTTCTATCTTTCAGCTAAAAACGGTATTCCCTTACCAAGTCTGCCTGTTATGTCCAGTGTGTGGGATCCTATGGTACAGTCACTCACTCTCATAACAACAGAAAAAAGAGATAATCCCGATAAATTTATAGAAGATCAGCTTAATACAGCTGTTAAGAGGATTCAGAATAATATTAAGAGATTGTTAAGGTAGTGAAGAGTGAAGAGTGAAAAGTGAAGAGTGAAAAGTGAAGAGTGAAAAGTGAAAAAAGGAGAATAAAAAAAATGGACAAAGCTAAAAGTTTCCGGGAAAAAATAGACCCCTATCTTTATATTTTACCTGCTCTGATATTTATGTTAGCCCTTACTATATTTCCAAATTTATATTCCTTCTATATATCCTTTACAAATTATAGTTTCCCCTATCATTATGAACATTATAAATTTGTAGGACTTGCTAATTATTACGATATCCTTACAGGAAGCGAAATAAAAGTTTTCCTGGGTATATTTATATGGACACTGATATGGTCTATAGTAAGTGTTGTGAGTCAGGCAATACTCGGTCTTATACTTGCTCTCATCCTTAATCAGAAAAAACTCGGAGGGGTAAATATATACAGGACACTGTTTATTATTCCATGGGCCATACCTGCCTTTATAAGTGTTCTTATGTGGGGCGGCATATTAAATTCGGAAGGCTCTATAAATACAATGCTTGTAGCTCTTGGCATAGGTAAAGTAAAATGGCTTATAGATCCTTTCTGGGCAAAATTTTCAGTTCTCCTTGTAAACCTGTGGCTCGGATTTCCGTTCATGATGTCAGTAAGTCTCGGTGCTCTTCAGAGTATACCTGGAGACGTTTACGAAGCTGCCTCTGTTGACGGTGCCACTAAAGTACAGCAATTTTATAAAATTACACTTCCTCTTTTGAAAACTGCCATGATTCCGGTGCTTCTTACAAGTTTTGCCTTCAGTTTTAACAATTTTACCGGTATATATCTACTGACCCAGGGAGGTCCTCCTGTTCCCGGAGGTTCCGATGGTGCAACAGCAGCAGGTGCTACAGATATATTGATATCCTATACATATAAACTTGCCTTCGGTCAGGCAAATACTGCATTCTACGGACTTGCATGTGCCTATGCAGTAGTTATTTTCCTTATGATAGGCACTCTCAGTGCAGTTAACTTTAAAATGTCCGGAGCCTTTGAAGAACTTTAAAGAATAGGAGAAAAATAAAATGGAAGAAAAAAATAATATTACTCCAACTATGATCATATCTCATATAGTCCTTATAATCATGTTAATTGCAATACTATTTCCGGCGGCATGGGTGCTGTCAACATCTTTCAGTGCAGTAAATACTCTGCAGACTTCTTCAATTTTTCCGACAGCCTTTACTGTTGATAATTATATTAAATTAATAAAAGAAACTCCTTTTCTTACATGGATGAAAAACAGTCTTATAATATGTGTGTCAAGTACATTAATAGCATTATTCCTTACTACTACCGCAGGTTATGCTTTTTCAAGATTTAAATTTGCAGGAAGACGTTTCGGTCTCATGTCAATGATAATAGCCCAGATGTTTCCCGGTATGATGGCTATGGTGGCACTGTTTAAACTGCTTAACTGGCTCGGAATTATTACATCAGGTGCTATAGGCCTGAACACCCTTACAGGACTTATACTCATATATGCAGGAGGAAGTATTCCCTTCAATACATGGATGCTGAAAGGTTATATAGACAGTATTCCTAAATCAATAGAAGAATCTGCCTATATAGACGGAGCAAGTAAATGGCAGACATTCACTAAGATTGTATTACCTTTGCTCGGCCCGATGCTCGTAGTTGTGGCTATTTTCAGTTTTATACAGCCCTATACCGATTTTCTTCTTCCTGTCATCATACTTCAGGATCCTCAAAAATATACTCTTGCAGTAGGCCTTCGTTCACTGGTAAGCGGACAGTTTACCAAGAACTGGACTATGTTTACGGCAGCTGCCACACTGGGAGCCATACCTATTATGGTTATGTTCCTTTCATTACAGCGTTTCCTTGTAGAAGGATTGACTAAAGGTGCAGTAAAAGGTTAGTGAAAAGTGAAAAGTGAAAAGTGAATTTACAGGAAAGGATTTTTTCTATGACATTTTCAGATGGAAGTCAGAATAATAAAAAATCTCCCCTATTCCATGACTTTCAGGAAATGGCGGGAGAAGAGCTTGATATAAAACTCAGAGAAATACTGGGGGAAGAGTTTTCAATTGATTATGTCAAAAAAGCTGCAGAATATATTCAAAAAGGAAATATTACAGGAGCTCTTGAAGAATATGAAAAAGCAATTGAAGAATTTCCCGATAATCCTCTCATATATCAATGTATCGGTAACTTACATGCTGATACCGGAAATATGGAAGAAGCTCAGATAAATTATGAAAAAGCAATTGCCATAGAAGAAAACCTTCCTTTTACCCGTAATAATCTCGGCCTCATCTTTGCAAAAACAGGACAGCCGGAAAAAGCCATCAGAGAATTTAAAACAGCTATAGAACTCTGTCCAAAAGAAGATCAATTCTGGAATAATGCAGGTAATGCATGGGCTCAGTCAGGAAATTTTAACGAAGCAATAGTCTCTATAAAAAAATCTGTAGAACTTAACCCTTCCAGTATAAACTATAAATTTAACCTTGCACTGTGTCTTGAAAAAGACAGTCAATTCAACGAAGCTGTCAAAGTTTATGAAGAAATATTATCCCGGGAACCGGGAAATAAAAAATCACAGGAGAGACTGCTTAACCTTTATAAAAAAGATAAAAATTATGAAAAAGCACTGGATTTATTAGAGAAAGGCCTTTCATTAAATAGAACGGCATGGCTTCTTCAGGAAAAAGGTTCTATTCTAAAAGAGATGAAAAACTTTGAAGCTTCTTACAATACACTGGAAGAAGCACTCTCTCTTGATAGTTCAGCAATATCGAATTTCGAAATTCTCGGTTATTCATGCCTTAAAGAAGATATAAATAAACCGGATATTTCAGAGCAGGTTTATACAAAGCTTGTAGAAAAAGAACGTCAGAGAAAAGAATTTTATAACAGCCTGGGAATAAGTCTGAGAAAACAGGGAAAACTGGATGAAGCAGCGGAAATATATAAAAAAGGAATAGAAATAAATCCAGCCTGGAGTGAAATAAGACAGAGTCTTGGAAATGTATATGCAGATCAGGAAAAATATGATGATGCATTGAGGGAATTTCAGAAAGCTTCAGAACTTACTCCAAATGATCCATGGATCTATGGTAAAACAGGACACATATATCAACTCACAGGAGAATATAAAAAAGCTATTGAATATTTTGAAAAAGCTTTAGAATTAAATCCCACACTGGCTGAAGCAGCTATAAGTATGGGAGTTGCATATTATTATCTTGATAATATGGAAAAAGCAGAAAGTAATTTCTACCATGCCACTCTGCTGGACCCTCTCAATGTAAAAGCACATGGCTGCTGGGTAGAAACGGTGATGCAACAAAAGAATCTCAAAATAGCAATAGAAAGATATGAAAAAGAACTGAAAGATTTCCCCGGGCAATCCATACTTCACTATGGAGCAGGACTATGTTCTTTTTATCGTTACCAGCTGGATAAAGCGTTAAAAGAACTGGATAATGCCATAAGATTAAATCCATGTATTCCGGAAGCCTTTGCATTAAGAGGGGATATAAGTTATGAGTTAAAAAAATTAGATGAAGCTATTTCCTTTTATGAAAAAGCAAAAAATCTGGATCCCTGTGAACCGGATTACGATTATACAATAGGATATATTAAAAGGATAAAGAAGGAAGATTCTTCTCCTTATTTTGAAAGAATCTGTACCATGTCACCCGGAACCTTAACAGGTAAATGTGCCATGTCTTTTATATTAATAGACAAAGGAGAAACAGACAGGGCAAAAGATATACTTACGGAAGCCGTTAAATTAAATACAAAAGCAAGTGAACCCTATTTTATTCTTGGTTTAATTCATGAAATATCAGGAGAAACTGAAGAGGCATTAAATTACTACAGAGAAGCTTATAAACTCAATCCTATGGAATTTGATGCAAAAAGATCGACTGACCGATTAATAAAAGAAAGGAAGGTGTAAAAGAATTTATTAACTATTATGAGCATACAAACAGATAATACACAAACAGCAGATATAAACAAACAATATGAAGAGCACTATCAAAAAGGACAGTCCTATTTCAGAAAAGACGATATGGAGAAAGCTTTTGAGCATTTTTCAAAAGCTGTAAATCTGAAATCCGACTATGCAAATGCTTATACAGGATTAGGAGTTGTCTACAGGAGACTCGGTGATTTTGAAAAATCCCGGGAAAATCTTGAAAAAGCATTACTGTTAAATATGAAATCTCCTGCAGCACATAATAATCTCGGAAATTTATATTATGAACAGGGGAAACTGGAACTGGCACTGAGTGAATATCAGAGGGCAGCCAGGTTAAACAGCACTCTTGCTCCCGTATATTATAATATAGGTAAAACGTACAGACGACTGGAAAATTATGAAAAAGCAGTAAGAAATTTTCAGAAGGCTATAAAAATAGATCCTCTCCTTCCTGATGCTTATTGCAGTCTTGGTTATACCTTCTACAGACTGGGAAAGCTCAATAAAGCAGCAGAAGTATTTAAAAAATCCATAGAAATTGACAGTAAATACGGTAAAGCCCACAATGGTCTCGGAATAATAATGGATGAACTGGGAGATAAAGAAAAAGCAAAAGAAGAATTCCAGAAAGCCATAGAGATTGAACCTCTTTACCCGTGGCCATATTACAACATCGGCCTCATATACTTCAATGAAGGAAACATTGAAGCAGCAATAAAAAATCTTCAAAAAGCGACAGAACTGGGCCCAAAAAAAGCGCAGCTTTTTCACGGCCTCGGATATGTATATCAAAAAATCGATGATATTGATAATGCTATAGATCAATATAAAAAAGCTCTTGAACTGGAACCTGCTTCACCAAAATCCCATAACAATATCGGTTATGCCTTTATGGTCAGAGGAAATCTTAAAGATGGAGAAATTTATTTATTGAAAGCACTGGAACTGGATCCGGCTTTTGCCGTAGCACATCATAATCTGGCAAATCTGTATTTACAGCAAAATTTAATAGATAAATCACTCGCTCATTTCGGAAAGGCCATAGAGTCGGATCCTTCCAATTCATGGATATACTTTGATCTCGCACTGGCATATGAACAGATAGGAGATATAGATAAATCTATTGAACATTTAACAGAAGCAATCAGGTATAATCCCAATGAAGGACAGTTCCATTTAAATCTGGCATCTCTCTATGAAATTAAAGGAAATTTAAAAAATGCTCTGAAAGAGTATAAAAAAAGTCAGGAATTAAATCCTGATAACCCATGGATTTATGCAAAATCAGCCTTTATATATCAATCACAGGGTAAATACAAAAAAGCAATAAAAGATTATGAAAAAATAATAGAACTTGTACCTGATAATGTATGGACTTATAATCATCTTGGTTTTGTTTATCTCCTCCGGGGAGAAAGAGAAAAGGCAACGGAAGTTTACAAAAAAGCAATGCAAAATGAAGAACATTTCTGTGAAACCCATCTTGGCCTTGCCATGTGTTTAATAACGGAAGGTAAACTTTTACATGCTATAGAAGAACTTGAACATGCTATAGAAGAAGATCCGTCAAATATGGAATCCCATATATTTTATATCAATATTCACCATAAATTCGGTTTTCTCCCCAGGGCAATAGATAAATATAAAGGAATAGTAAAAGAAAAACCTGATGAAGACTATGCATATTTCGGCCTTGGTCTCATATATTTCCTTATGGGAAAAAGCGAAGAAGCTATAAACATGTTTACAGAAGCGCTGAAATATTCTATCGATAAACCTGTTATATACTATTACAGAGCAAAAGCCTATATTTTACAGGGTAAAAAAGAATTTGCCCTGTGGGATTTAAGAACCATAATCAATATAGAACCAAAGAATTTCGAATATATCTATATATTAATTAATTTCTTGATTGAAATGAATAATATTGAAGAGGCAAAAATCTTACTTGCCACACTGGAAGAAGAAGGACCTTTATCACCGCTGGCACTGTGCGCCGGTGCAACTGTAAATCTGGCAGAAAATGATATAACACAGGCAGAAGAAAAAATAAATAAAGCAAAAAAACAGGAAGCAAAATATTATATCATTCAATATCTGTCAGGAAAAATAGCTGAAAAGAAAGGGAATCTTTCACAGGCTTTAAAATATTACAAACAGACACTTAAATATAAACCCTTCTGGGAAGAAGCCAGAAAAGAGGTTGAAAAATTTCAGGTTTAACGTATTAAAACGTTAAACCTGAAATCGTAATACCATTTATTTAGAGAAGTTTTTTAATTTCTTTTTCCAGAGCTTTTATTTCAAGTGGTTTTGGTACAATACAATCCACACCTATTTCTTTAAGAACATTAACTTTATCGGACTCTGCAAGGGCAACTATTCTGCTGTCTGCTGTTACAGGGTTTTTCTTTATCTCCTTACAGACTTCTATACCGTCCATTCTGGGAAGCTTTGAATCGATTATTATTAATTCCGGAAGAAACGTTCCGACTTTTATACATGCTTCAATTCCATTGGAAACTACTTCCAGTTCTAAATCTTCAACCAGTTTTTTCAGACTCTGAGTTATAGATGAAACAGCTTCAGAGGATTCATTCACCAGTAATACTTTAGTTTTCGGTTCTTCCAGAAGAAGTTCGTCCGGCACAGGCATTTCATAATGTTGAAGGAATTTCAAAAGTTCCTTTTTCTCAACTCTGTAATGACCTCCCGGTAATTTAAAAGCTTTTAATTTTGCATCTCTTATCCAGTTATGAATTGTATTACGTGACACCTGACAGTATTTAGCCAGTTCGACTGCTCCAAAAGACTTTGGTATACTCATATATCACTTATCCTTTCGTATAATTCGTATGATGTTATATGAAATAACTTATTTTGCATATTAGCAGAATTAAAACTATTTTTCAACCCTTTTTTAAAAATTTTAAAAAAATAAGTATTACAGATTACTCAATTTTTTTATTTTCTCCATAATTTTTTCTGTTACTACAGGATCACTTGAATTATAGAATTCCGGCGGATCTATATTACAGGTAATATTCACTCTCGGAAAAACCCATTTATAATTAATACCCATTGTAACAACAGGAAATGAGCATTTTTTCTTATCCTGAAGTCTCATGACCCATTTTATAAGGCCGCTTTTAGCCTCGCCCATACTATTACGGATCATTCTGCCTTCAGGAAAAAAAACGATAATTTCTTTTTCATCCAGAAGTTTTTCCATATATTTAAAAGAAGTAACCGTTTCCTTCGGATTATCTCTGCTCAAAGGAATGGCACCCATCCAGTATAATCCTCTACAGAAAATGCCCTTCAGTATTTCACCCAGTCTGAAAAGCCATGTTCCCGGAAAATCACCGAAGATATTTCCAAATAGTTCCTGTTTTGCCACATAATAAAGGGGAACCCTGCTGGCATAACATATAACAAAAAGATCTATCCATTCCCAGTGTTTGGAGAGAATAAAAGCAGGTCCTTCTTTCGGGAGATTTTCTCTGCCTGTGAGTTTAAAATTATATATGAAATAAAGAGCAGGGAAACATACAAAACGTCTGAATAAGTTATAAAATAACAGGCTACGATTAAATTGTATTTTCATAATGAGATATTATGAGTGCAGACATTATGCCATAATTATAGTTACTTTATAAATTATTATGTCGTAACGCGTAACGCGTGACAGGAAGATTACTGGCAGTTCATTATATTACACTGAATAATATAAAATTATCCGAAATTTCTGGGATCAGGCATCCAGTAGACTGCCTTTCCTACAACTTCCATATCTTCTTTTAATTCAATAATATCGCCGAGACCACTGGTAAATATTATGCTGCCATTGTTAAGTATTTTAGCTTTTTTGAGTATGGCATGTCCTTCACCGTTTTCCACTACCCTTACAGCCACTATATCACCTGAATTACAGAATTCCTGTTTTCTGACAAAAACCAGATATCCGTCAAATATTTTTTCCTGTTCAAGACAGCTTCCTCTGGCCTGAAGGACAAAATCTGCTTTTACTCTATAGCTCTCAGGCAGATCTATCCAGTCATCAACTATATCTTCGGTAATAACAGATAGATTTCCACAGGATGCTTTTCCTGAAAGTACCGGGTATCTTACGGTTTTATCCGTATATAAAACAGGAGATAGATTATCTGGAATTTTCTGATTTTCATTCAGTATTTCTTTTACTGCTTCTTTTACAAGCTCTTTTATATCTCCCTGATTAGTAGAAGAAGAAATATGTTCTCCTTCTGAAAACCCGGCATAACCTGCTTTTTGTATAAAAACAGGAAGAGGAATATCCAGTGCCACAGACAGTTTTTCTATATTATCAAAAGCAGGTAACTGACCATTTTCCCATTTACTGACCTGAGCCTGTGTAGTCTTTATCCTTTTAGCCAGTTCTCCCTGGCTTATATTTAATTCATGTCTTCTTTTTTTTATATATTTTCCTCTCTCTGCCAATATAAATCACCTTCTTTCTTTCATCTGAAGTATATTTTATATCAAATTAGAATATTTTGCAAGTAAAATTTATTAAAATACTTGATTTTAATTCTTCTATAATATATAATATTAAAAAAGAATAATTCTAATAAGAATATATAATATCAAAAAAGAATTACAGCAAAAGAGGTGCCACTATGAATGAATTCCTGTTATGTCTGAAAGTTTTTTTTCTGACTCCCCTTTCATGGGCAACAATAGGACTTTTCATAATAACTTATCTGATAGAAAGGAAAAAAGAATATGGAAAAAATACTGTGTTTAAACTGCAATAAGCCTGTAGATATATCAAATACCAAAGGTTTTCACAGATGTGATTGTGGCACCCTGAATAGTATGGATGCTATAGCCATTGTTTTAATTTGCCTAAAAACTTATTATGCTGAGGGTGAAGTTAGGGTTTATTCTTTGAATAATTTGAGAGTTTTTCTGTCAGCTTTAATTATTCTGGGGTGAAATGAATACGCTCTTAAATATTTATGAAAATTTTTGAAGTAATTGACTAAAGCCCTGTAAACCTTCTAAAAGTGAAAGGTGATAATTAGATATGTCTTCAGACTTTGTTATACATAGAATTAATGAATGTATGGTTCTCTTATCTAATTTACTTTTTATTTCTATATTTCCATTACATTTTGCTTTCAGGAGGTCATTTATTGATATTTCATATAACTCATGAAATTGTACCCACGTTTTCTTATTGAAACACTTATTACCGGGAAGTAATATATAAATATTTTTATCAGAGTAACAACCTTCATTTTCTAAATTATATTTCTTTTTAGATGTGGTCTTGCAGAATAAATAAGGCTCATTTCCCTGGGGTTCATTTAGTAAAATAAGCAATTTCCTTCCAGTTTCACCATCAGAAAATTCGAATTTTTTATGATAAAAGATAGTTCCTTTAGTCATTGAAAGCTAACTGAATTGCTTCTCTTTCTCTTAATCTTTCTCTTATTTCTTCTATTTGTAAGGACTTAGACGTATTATCTACAGCAAGGCAATAATCAATTTTTTCTCTTTCACCTTTTGTTTTTAAAGTTTTATCCCATGGCTCATTAGGTAAATGTGAAACTTCAACTATAACATCGGCTGTTGCATCATTAAAGATAAAAGCTACTTCTTCAAGTATTCTCATTTCTCTTTTTGTGAAATACAAATCATCGAATTTTTTCTTTGTTTTTATCGGGGTAAAATCACCGTTACTATCTTTTTTTTCTATAGAAATATAAGGGCGTGACTCCTCTGAAGGGTGAAAAATTTCATTTCCTAAGTCAGTAGGATAAGGGCCAAAAGGATAAGCATAATAATCTAAATTAGTAACAGATTTCCCTGTTTCCCGAAAGTGAAAGAAGTCGAGATAATACAAAAGTTTAAATAACTTTGTTTTACCACAATGCTTTGTATGCTTCAAAAAAAATATAATAGCATTATAAAGCTTTTCTTTGCTATGATCTATTAACATATAAACCCCTTCTTTAATAAATTCCTTATTCGTTACTAATTATTAAAACTCCTTCTAACTACAATATACACTAAAAATAGATATTTAACCAGTAAAGCAAAATGGCTTGTTATCTATATTGGTAAATTTTGGTAAATTCAAATAAGACTATAAAATTGTTATTTTCTGAAGGTAAAACAATGTTTTTATTTTTGACAAAAAAATTTTACCAACTATTTCAGGTTAGTCAAAAATTCATGACTTCATGATTCCATAAGAAATTTTCTTCTTTGTCTATCTCTTTACTATTACACTATAATTCACAGTTGGAAAGTAATACATTAAAGGTTTTACCTTTACATTTTCCTCTAACAGTTATCCACTGTCCTCTCTTCAAGCTTGCTAATTGTTCATTTTTATCATCTGAGAAAAAGCACTGGACAGAAGTTGCATATATATATTCTGTATCAGGTAAAAGGATAACATACATTGTATTAAGAACATCTTTACCTACTGATTTTACTCTTCCGCTAACATTTAATAATTTACCTTTATATTTATTATCTGCATAAACTTCATTTTCCTGATATTCGTTCATTAACTGCTCTGCTTTTATGGATATTGTTTGTTGCTTTATTAATTCTTCTACCTCTTTTTTATAAGATATAATATCTTTATTTTTAGGATCGAGTATTAAAGCCATTTCGTAACAAATAAGAGATTGCTTGTAGTTACCCAAGCCTTTATAGGCATTGCCTTTCCCCCAATGAGCATAAGCATTATCAGGATTAATTTTTAAAGCCTTATTATAATTTGCAATAGCTTCCATATATTTTCCAGCCTTAATGAAGTTATTGCCTTGTTTGTAATACTCTTCTTCTTTTTGATTATTTTTTACTATAGCAGGGTCAACAGTGGGTTTTTTTGTAGCTACAGGTATAGCAGTAGGGCTTTTTGTTATTACCCCAGGAGTGACAATAGGATTATTTTTAACTATCGGTGTAACCACTGAAACCGTATTTGATGTAGATTTTGGACAACAGCAGCAACAGCCGGATAAAAATAATAAAATAAAAAGCATAAAGACATATTTCATAAATAACTTCCTTTCTTACTTTTTTATTAATTATTCAACATATACAAGAAAAACACCTTCTTGTCTTTTATTACTCAATGTAAACTTGTAAAGAAAAATTGTTGCAATTTGTTAGCACTTGCAAAAAAAACAGGCCCCCCGGCCTGTAAGAAGGGAAGAAAACAAATGAAATTCAATATTTTAACTGTATTTTTGCAGAAGTGAATCGGCGAAATTACTTACTTTTTGCTCTGTTGACCTGTCAACGGATAGCTTTTTACTATCAATATTTATAATAGTCTGTGAGTTACTATTATAGCTATTTTTTTCGGTCTTATTTGTTACGTTCCCTGTCCCGGAAGAAGTGAGGTATTCGGGAATATTTGCCTTGCTTGACGAAGAAGAAGAAAAAGAAAAATTCTTCATAGCACTTGAAAGTGTATCTATTATAGAAGAAAAGTTTTCTTTCGAAAAAGAAGGTTGACTTGTAGAATATTCCGACTGTGTTAAATTTGACGGTGTATTATTTCCCCCGGCAGGACTATTGCCTGTGTTGCCGGTATTACTGGCTATATTATTTAGTGCTGCCGCAGCTCCTCCCAGGGCAGAAGTAAAGTTCTGTGTGGCAGTATTAGCCTCGGTCTGAATTCGTATTAGTTCCTGTTTTAGGGTATTTTCTTCAACTATCAGCTTCGTTTTTTCGTCTTGCAGTCTTTTTTCTTCTTCAAGAAGAAGTTTTTCCTGTTCCACTCTCTCCATATAGGGGTCAACGTGTCCACTTTTCCCACCGGAAAGGGCTTCCTCTGCCGTCATTAGAGGACTGCCTGAATTAAAGCTGCTTCCCTGGAGTGCTTCCTGTTTTGCCTGGTTCGCTTCCAGTGCTGCTTCTATAGTCTGAAGTGACTTTGCCGTATCTTCTATAGACTTCCTTTTTTCTTCTTCCTTCTGCTTGAAGTCCTTCAGTGTTTCTTCCTGAAGGTCACGGATGGCTTCATGTTTCAATTCTTCTATTTCCACCTGGTCAACGCCGGCCTGTCTATATTCTTCCAGTGTATCTTCTATTAAAGATAGTTCTTTCTGGTAACTGTTTTGACTGTAACTGTCAATTTCTTTTCTTATCTTCTTTGTGGCTTCAATTCGTTTTTCTTCTGCTTCCTGCTTTTCTTCTGCTGCCTTAATTTCTGCCTGTTTTTCTTCTTCCAGGGACTTCTGAAGGGCTTCTTTTTGTGCTTCTTTTTCTTCTGTTTCTTTCTTCAGGGCTTCACTCTTCTTTTTCTGTGCTTCTTCAGTCAGTTTGTTTTCTGCCGTGAAATAGTCTTTTTCTATTTGCAGTCGAAGATCTACGTTATTCTTTAATTCTTCAGCATGGACTAAAAGATATTTGCCTATTGTCGTGTAATAGGTCTCTTGTGAAATTCTATTTGCCAATAAAGCATTATCAAGTGTAGCTTTAAAAGTGCTATAGGTCTTTTTTTCTGCCTGTTCACGTTCAGAAAGAATTTTCTTTTCGTCATTTGCCTGCTTCTGCTTTGCTGCTGTAATGGCTTCTGTGAGTTCATGCTGCTGTATATATGTCAGTTTATAACTGTTCCAATAGCTTCTAAGGTGGTCTATATCGTCTTTATAGTACTGCAGTTTTGAAGAAAATTCCTTGTCCGTTATTTCCTTTCTTTTCAGTCCACTTTCTTCCACAATTTTTGTTTGTTCATCTTCTGCCTGCTGCCGGGCCTGAGTCAAGCTATCAAGAAATTCCCTGCCTTTCTTATCTTCTTCTGCAATATTCTTTGCTGTTTTAGCCACGTTTAAAGAATTTTCAAGCTGTTCAATTTGCCGCTTAAAAGCTTCTGGATTCTCTTTTTCAAGGGTCTCATACAGTCTTTTTATTTCAAGGTTCACTTCTGCAAGCTGCCCTTTGTACTTCTGCATCACATCTGCCGGTAAGCCTGTTTCTGACAGTTTCTTGTTTAATTCTGACTGTTTCTGTAAAAGGAAGTCCATAGCCTGTGTATAGTCCATTTTGAACGAATTCACCATGCCGTTGTTTCTATCGGTGGGGTCACTGGCAAGTTCAAAAGAAAAACTTTTTCCTTCCGCGTCCAAGTTGCCGGCGGCAACTTCCCGGATTCCTTTTATTCTTTCCTCGAGTGAAGTTATCTTTGCTTCCAGTGAAGGATCCAGGGCAATTTCCACAGGTGTTTTGTTTACAAGTTCTATAGCTTCTTTTACATTTTTAAAGCCGGTCTCAATTTTCTTTGTTTCCGCCACAATTTTTTCTGACTTCTGCTGTTCTATTCTGTTCCAGTGCTTGATATATTCGTTGCCTAAAAATAAAACTGCTGCCGCTATAACTGCCAGTGCCCCACCTGTGGCAAGACTGCCCATCCGTGCTGCTTGTATAGCTGCGTTAAATTCTACCACTTTCAAGGCCGCCATAGAAAAGCCTGTTGTTAAAACTGCAAGACCACCGCCTATCTTTAGCAGGTCAACTGCTGCTGACTTGCTTTCAGTGCTTGCAGAATTTAAATTCTGTGCTATCTTCGTTAAACCTGAAACAGTTTCATTCACTGTGGGAAGTAATTCCTGTCCAAGGGCTTCCTTCAAATTCTGCACTTCACCCCTTAAGTTTGAAATTTGACCGGCAGTTGTTTTGCTTGCCCGTTCCATTCCCCCGGCGAACCTCTGTTCCATTATCTGTGTTAAGCTTTCCATGAGCAAATTCATGTCGGTAATTTGGCCTTTGGCGTTCACAAGTGCCCCGTGCATCTGTTCATCAAGCATTTTCTTTGTTATGCCGAATTCCTTCAAGCGTTCCAGTTCACCTGTTCTGGCATCTGCAATAGCTTCGACTGCCTGATTCATGCTTTTACCCATGCCGGAGGCCATGTCCCCGATAAGTTGAAGCTGTTTTGGTATTTGTTCTGCTTGAACACCATAGGCCTTTAATTTTATTGTGGCTTCTATTATTTCATTCGTTTCAAAAGGTGTCGTATTGGCAAATTCTTTTGCCCACTGCAACATTTTATCTGCTGCTTCCTGGTTCCCCTGGAAAGCAGTAATTAAAGCAGTCCTGAAGTTTTCTGCCTGGCTGGCTGCTGTTACCAGGTCTTTTCCGAAAGAAAGAATTGACGAAGAAACACCGCCAAAAAGACCGGATAAACGTTGCAAATTGTCTATCATGGCTTTATCGGCCAATATTTTTAGATCGTCACTTGTTTTACTGGCAGTCGTGCCTATCTTTTCAAGTTCTTTCACGGCAGTGCTTATACCTGCCTGAAGTGGCTTCACATCTGCACCTATTCTTACAAAAATATTTCCCATGTCGGTTGCCATAATTATCTCACTCTCCTTTGTTTCTTTTTCCATGCTTTCATAGCTTTTATCAGCCTCGGAATTGCTATATAGAACCGTCGAATTGCCTTGTTAATTCCGTATTTTTCTTTAAATTCTTCCACAAGAATATTCAGTTCTTCTATTTTTCTGTCTATTTCAGTCTTTTCTTTCGGCTGAAATACTTCTTCCGGATATTCCAGCTTTGTAAAAGGCTCACAGTCACGCACGAAGTTCAAAAAAGTATTTACTTTCTCAGTAGTTTCTTCTATTTTCTTAGTTTTTTCTAAAAAATAATTCATTCTTCCACTTCCTTTATATCTTCAAGTTTTTCAAGTTTTTCGAATTCATTCAAGAAATTTTCAAGGCTCTCACTGGCTTGTTTTTCCCGTTCAGACATCAGATATAACTCTCCCATCTGCTTTAAAGCAGTATTCTTTCTTTTTCTTATTTCTTTGAACGTGAACAGTTCTTCGTATCTTTCTTCAAGAATAGCCTTTGTTTTTTCTTCTGATAGTTTCTGAAAATACAGGCAGTAAATTATATTTCGTTCGATATCACCCAGGGAGTTATATAAAATTTTCTGAATTTCACTGTCAATTAATTCAAAGTTAAATTCTTTCATTGTATATATCCTTTCCACAAGGGACAGGCCGGGAAGACCTGCCCCCTATTAAAACTATATAGCGGATCTCACTCTGCCGTTGAGCATTAAACTTGGAACAACCGGCAACTTCTCCGTTTCTTTCACTTCCAGCTTTCTGCCGTAACCATCCTTAACGTATTTTTTCGGCTTTTCAGGCACTTTTGCTTTTACTGGCCCCGGCTCTGGCTCCGGTGGTGGTGGCGGTACGTATTTTTTGAAAGCAGCAAAGCCTTTTGCCGGCTGGAAAGAAGATACAGTTATCTTTTTGCCTAAAATTACTTCAGGAGAAAAAACCTTCATATCTTTCAATTCAACTGCTATTGCAATAGCCTTTAATAGGTGAATATCCCCAGGATATTCGAACTTTTGAAGGTATCTTTTCTGCCTGTCACGATCAAAAAAAGCAATAAATATTTCTCTGTCGTAGAAGTAAGCCTCAGTTATTTCTACTGTGTTTTGTGCGGGCCCTTGCACGAAATTTCCACCGGCTCCCAATTCGACTCTTTCTAAATTGATACCGTTTTTCATAAAAAACACTTCCTTTTATTTTATTTTTTCGGATGTCCGAAAATTTTATTTTCAAAATATGCCATCATTTAACATCATGTAACATCTTCACTTTAAAATCACTTCCTTTTTCTGTAAAATTTGTATTTTTCAATTTTCTGTAATTTTCTGAATACAGGCATCCAGAAAATGAAATTAAAAAATTTTACATAAAACTATGCTGCCCGTTTATTGTTCCAGGCAAGAAAATATTCTTTCATCTGCTGACTGAGTTCTTCTATTTTTCTTTCCTGGAATTCTTTTGTAGTGTTGATTAATATTTGTGTCCAGTGCTCTTCACTCTCTGAAATTCTATTTAAAATTACATCAGGTAATTCAAACTGCTCTTCATTGTCTATAGCTAAAGAAAGATTCCCTCTGGAAGTGGCATCATCAATAAATTTTCCGAAGGCATTTATAAGGCTCTCCCTGTAAATATTACTCCAATCAATATTTACATACTTCTGAAGAGTCTCTTTATCTGGGACTATAGGCTCATCACTGACTTTACTTTTTATAAAATTCATTAATTCATCGTTAGTAAGATTGTTTAATTCAACTCTTCTGAACTCTTTACCATATGAACATGGTTTGAAAAAAATTAACTCATCGTCGTTTAATATATTCAAGCTGTCTGTATAGTCTCTCTGATAAGTGACTATTTCTGCAGTATGCTCTTTTTTCAAATTAAACACATCTTCAACCTTCAACCCTATATGTGTAACTTCAAGACCTCTCTTAAAGGTATCACTACCTTTGCTTATCTTATCCCCTATCAAATAACCTGCTATATCACAGTCATGGAGAACATAAACCTTTATATCTCTGTTTATAAAATATTCCATCAATTTTTTTGATGCTCTGTTACTAAAACCACTGGTTGAAATTACTCCCATGTTCAACTTTTTTGTAAAACCTGTTCTTTTAAATAAGGTGTCGTATCCGGCCTTTTCGATAAAGAGAACTTTATTAAACTGAAGTTCAGGAGGAATATCGTAGTAAGTCTCTATTTTATCGTATATCTTCTCACTGTAAGACCTATCTATATAATTCATTACGTCATAGGTGCCGATGGGAAGATCTTGATTTAAAAAAGGATTATTAAAAAATCCTCTTCTTTCAAATAAAATACATTCTTCCAGTTCCGGGTATAAATCCATAAAATAAGTAACTATTTTTTGTGTGAAGGTATCGTAATGTTTGTCAGATGTAAGCTCTATACCTAATTGTAAATTTATTAATTCCCTCATTTTATAAAAAATCTGTCTTGCTGTTACCACTGGAAATTTACCCTTTGCAATCGACAGAGCTTCTGCAAAATACTCTTTCATTAAATCTTTTACAGATGTTTCTTTTACTGGCTTTATTGCTGACTGTTTGTTAAATTTTCTTCTTTGCCTTTCAGCTTTTTTTACTTCTTTTATGGCATCTTTGCAGAGATATTCGAGTATATCTATTAAGTCAGTTTTAAACAGGTCTGTTATAATGCCGGTTTTTGACTTGCTTGTAAAAGGTATAACAGGACAGATGAAGTTAATATAGAGTGTAATTCCTACGGCTTTTTTAAAGCCACTTCCGGCCAATAATCCGTTAATAGAGAACGTATTTATAATTTCTTTGCAGAATTCGATATAGCAATTTCTTTCGAATTCGAAGGGTAATTCTGTATAAGGAACAGAGTTATTAATTGAAGTGAGAATTTTTACCGGGCTGTCTGTGTCCTGTTGCAGTAGAAAACCTTCTATTACGTAGGGGATAACGGCTTCATTCTTTTTATATTCACCTGTCACTATCTTATATTTATACTCTCCTTTATCTCCGTAAATTTTAATAAGGTTTTCTTTACCTGTAATATATTTCTTTAAAATATCAGGTGATGGGCTTTTCGTTTTCTCTTTCAATTCTTTATACAATGCTTTTATGTCGGATGGGCTGCTGTCGAAGTCAGATAATTTTTTATGAGGAAATACTATTTGTGACAATATTCTCTGAGTTCCTGAAAATATATCTCCACAGAAGGCTTTTACTGTTCTATCCGGGTCTTTTATATGAATTAATTGAAGCAGTTCGTTAAATGCTATAAAGTCATAGTAATGAATAAACGTTTTATCTATTCTATTTACAGGATCCGTTACTGCCGGGTAAATAGCCTGGCTGCCGTTTAACGTAAAAGTTACATCAGGATTACACAAGTAATAAGTCCATAAAGTTGACTGTAACCTATCTATATCCATACATCCTTCTATAATAACACCAGATCGTTTCTCTTCTGTATTCTCTTCTTTTACATTAAACTGTATTATTCCGGCCTGTCTCTTTATTCTATTTAGATTATAAGTAAATTTCTTTCCCAGGGTAATGAAAGAAAGGGTATAATCATTCAATTCACATATACCGATTATCGTTTTTAGTGCGTTTCCCTGAGCTCCTCTGGTTGGTCTCCTGAAGTCTCTGTTACCTGAAACATATACATCGAAGTCGTAAATTCTGCTCAATGTTTCAGGTGTTATGCCGTCACCGGAATCGTATATTGCAAAAAAACTGTCAGTGTATTCTATATCTATTCTTTTATCAGTTTTCTTATTTAAGGCATCCAGTGAATTATCGAGCAATTCTTTAAATATTGCAAAGTTCCATAACGACTCACTCAGACCCGTTAAAGTTCTAAGACCTTCTCTATTAAAATATCCCGTGCTTATTCTTGTCTCTAATATCTCACTCATTATTTATCTCCTTCCTTTCTATTTAAATTTATTGTTCCATGTTTCACAAAAATATAGCAAGGCAAAAATGCCTGGTTTTTGAAAAAAACTTGACGTATTTACTAGTTTCCTGCCACTCTGGAAAGACTAAAAACCTTGTCTGATTTTTCATTTTTTTATTTATTATTGTATTTTTATTTAATTTTAATGTATTTTTTTCTTTCTTAAACAAGGTCAACATGCTTCTTTCCCTTGCTGTGTAAGGCTGTGTAAGTTGTGTAAGTTCGTGTAAGTGTACTTACACCGAGCTTTTCCTTACACCATAAGGAATTCCTAACGCGGTGTAAGTTAGTAAGTACTTTTATATAAAACATATATAAAAAAAAGAATACATAAACTAGTCCCTTATTCCATATAGAAAGTTTACTTACTAACTTACACCGAACCATTTTTTAACGCCCCTTTCCCTTACACTGCAAGGATTTTAAGCGGTGTAAGTAACTTACACGGTACTTACACACAACTTACACCGGATTAATTTAACGAATATTCACAGTCGATAAAACTTTCGGTCATTTTGACCCACCATCCGTATCGGTGGAATTTACTTGTCCTTAAAAAATTATGTTTTCTCAAGTAGGCCCCTAATTTTTTCACAAAACCATCTGTTAATGATAATTTTTCTACTTTTTTTGTTAATTCCGCGGCAATCTCAGTCGTAGAAAGAAAGTATATTCCTTGAATTTTTTGTTCTGTCTCGGATAAAGAAAGTGCATTAACGGAAGTAGGTCTGAAATACTTCAGAAGTAATTCTTCTTCAAGTGAATCCGTGGAAAAATTATTATTTCTGAAGTTTATTTTCCCAATTTCTTCTTTCGTAAAAAAGTATTGAAATCCAGCCTGATATAAATACTTTGCTTGTGAGTACATCTTATCTATATCAAAAGGTTTTTCATATAGAACTTTTACCACTTCAAATATTAAAAATCTTCTGCTGCCTGTGGTGTCAGTGAGAAATCCGGTCTTGTTTGTGCTGGCCATAAAAGAACATCTCTTTGTAAATTTCTGCAGAAAATGGCCGTAAGGGGGTCGAATATCAAAATATTTTTGTGTCATTACAGACTTAAAGTAATCTACGTCTTTTTTAGAAAAACTTTCAAGTTCGTCGGCATTTATAAGAAGATTACTGCACATGGAAAGTGCTGCGTCTTTACTATCTTTGCACAGTCCAATTTTTAAATACTGTTTTAATTTTTCAGGTATAAGTTTATTCAGGATTGTAGTTTTTCCGTCTCCCTGCTCTCCAGTAATAATAAACATGCAATGGTTACACCATGTATCGTTATAAACACCGGTCAAAATGCCGACGAACCATTTTTTAAAGTACTCTTCGAAAATTGATCTCTCTTCTTCATTTTTCAATACAAAACAATCGGTAAAATCTTTTATATAATCACGGGGCCCGTTATAGTTTAAATTTTTAAAATAATCTAAAAAAGGATCAAAATATTTTGCAAAGTCGGGATTTATTATTAATTGCCTCAGGTCTTGAAGTGTATAATCTATACCCTGTTTTAAAAGTGAGAAATACAAGGAAGAAACAATATTATCAGTGATTTGCTCCCAGTTATCCCCCGGGAGAATTTTTATTTCGGGTTTCTGGGTAATAATATTGAATCTAAATTCAAAGTTTTTTCTAAGGTATCTTTCTACCTGAATTAAAACTTCAAATTTTATGCCTCGCCCCTGGTTGTTTTCTGACTCCTCAGTTATATCTTCTGTTTCCGTTGGAATATATAAAGAAGTATTTTCTTCAATCTGCAGAAATTCTTCAATAGTATGGCCTTTATCCAGCCAGTCAGTTATATCTTCTTTTTCTTCAACTCCCGGCAGGTCTATTACCTGTATCTCTTTTGCTATTCCCGAAAGTCCTCTTAATTTTATTTTCAGGAGTAATCTGCCGGCATCGTCGTTATCATAAAGTAAAACTACTCTGGCATCTTTAAAATAATTATTCAGGCATGATTTCCAATTATTTGCCCCTCCCATGTTTGTAGTAGCTATTAAACCGTATTTTCTAAGTGTATCAACGTCTTTTTCACCTTCAGGAATATAGATCTTTTTCCCATCTTCAATCCCTCTTAAAACTTCAGGCAGTCTGTAAGGAATTGCCTTTTTTCCGTTTAATCCGGATCTAAACTTCCCATCCCCCATATGGGCATAAGGATGGCCCTTCTGTCCGTCTGTTTTTCTTAAACTTAATAAATAAGGTAAATTCTCTTTATTTCTATATTCGTAAACTTCTTTCGTCCAGGGCCATGATTTAATCTGCTCTATTGTAAATACTTTATTTTTATCACCGACATGATAATTTTCCTTAGTCCAGTTCTTTTTGTTCAGGTCTTTTATCTCAAGACCTACGGCCTTTAATATATCTTCTGTTTTACAGCCGGTGAAGCAATGCATCAATATTTTATCTTCTGTTTCTGTAATTGTAAGAGAAGCCTGTTTATCGTCATGGGCCGGGCATCTGGCCTGTGCTTTGTTATTATTACGTGTTGTTACTTCAAATTTATTTAGAAAATACTCAAAATTCATGCTTCTATTGCCCCTTCCCCTTGTGAAATCGCCTCTGATATATCCATGAAATCAGATAGTGAAAATCTCTTCCTGTCCCAAAAAATATAGGGAAACAACCTTTTAATTCTAAAAGGTACTTTCTGAAGTGAATAACTGTTGCTATGTCCTGTCTTGTGTATTTATGTTGCGTTTCTTCACCCTTACAAGTTATTTTAAACAGTCCTTCCTCTACTACTTCAATCCAGAAATTTGATATTTGTCTTGTGTGTTTCCGGCTATAATAATCAATCCACGTACACGTTTTAAAGTGAAAATCATCAGTCCCCGATTCTATAAAGGCAGGCAGCCCCGGCAGTGGCCTCTTTAAGTCAGCTAATCTCAACATATTTCTTCTCCCTCAGTTTTACAGTTACGACATTCTAAAATATCAGCCCACTGCTTATTCCTGTAATAGGAAGCATGGAACAAAGGGCTTTTACAGACCTGGCAGATCTGCCGGTGGTCTTCCTGTTCTTCGTTAATATCGAATTCAAGACCCGGGTTTAAGAATTGCAATATTTGCCGGGAAATTGACGGAGGAAGTGTCAATGTAGTATTATGTTTTTTGTGTTGTAGTATCTGGCTTTCTTTAAAGCCAGGTGCTTTTTTTATAATTGGCATTATATCTCTCCTTTTTTTTTAAATTAATTAAATTTCAAAATTTGTTGAAGAAAATATAAAAAGTAGTATTTGACAAAACAACAAAAAAGCAGTATAATTGAAATATCGGGAAGTTTCCCGAAATAAACGGCTTTTTGTATTGTTTTATCTGCGTTTTTCTGCCTGTTATCACAGGCTTTTTTTCTTTCAACCACTTTTTCTTACTCCTTCTGGCAGTTTTCGACTGCCGTAAAATTTACTTATTTTAAAGGTCTAATTAATTTTTTGTTGAAATATAAAATTGAAGAAAGGATAATTTATGTCTAATTTAATTTTTCTTCAAATATTGTCAGGCAGATAACTACTAATTATTTGCCTGTTTTTTATTAAAATTTTCTACAAGGCCCCTTAGAACTTCACCCGGATTCTGCTTTAACTCTGTCCTACAGATCTGAAAAAATTTGTTTTTTTCCGAAGATTTTATTTTGCAGATAAGTTGATCGTTTTTTCTTTCTTCTGTTCCTGTTGCCCTCACGTTATCACTTCCTTTCTGTTATATATTCTATTATAATCTTTTATATTTTTTTGAGAAGGGTAAAAACCGGGCAATTTCCGTGTCTTTTTCGGGCAATTTTCATTGGTGTTATTTTTACACCGAAAATTCTATTTCTTCACCTGGTAAATAGATAGTTCCGGTCTTATTTTCTAGATCGACAAGTATTTTCATGATGTCGGTGTTAAAGTCAAAATTTGAGAAATGAAGTGTTTTTTCCCTGAAGTCCATATAATCCTTAAAATTATTATAAGCTTCCTCTATTGAGCCCGTCACACTTTCTATACAGATGTCCGGGTTTTCTTCTGCCTTCTGTCTTAAATTTTCAAGGAATTGTATAGACTTTTCGTCATTCGTGAAATAGCCATTATCAAAAGCTTTTTTCATGGTGTTATAGGCATCTCTATTGTTACCGTAAGGTAACTCTTTACCTTCTAATTTCAGCAATCCATCTGCCTGCTGAATAAATTTTTCTGCATAGAATTTCATTACTTTCACGTAATTAATGAAGGTATCATAGTTAAGTGTATTCTTCTTGCTGCTGTTGTTTATAGCCTCTGTTATAGCACTTTCCAGCCCTTCAGCATTAATAACGGATCCAGTGCAATTTTTCTTGTAAGCATGAGATCTACACCTATAATATCTAACTTCCCTGGAACGATGTGAAGTCAAATTTTTCCCGCACTTTGAACAGGTCAATATTTTTTTAAACGGGTAATCCGTGTTTTTTTGCATTATTTCTACTCCTTCGTTTTTTCTTAATTATAATATAGAAAGAATAAGTTTGTCAAGTTTTATTTTTTTTGACAAACAATTACATTATAATTCTGCATTAAAAAAGTGGCTCTAAAATGGCCTGTATTCGATTCTGTGGTATATTTTTATTACTTTACACAGGAATTAATTCCTGTGGCCTCCTGCTTGCATGATTGTTTGTGGGTGAATAGCACCCGTAGGTTTGTTATTCTAAAGTTTCTATTTCATCAAAATTATATTCATTATCTAAATTCCCTTCAGCCTGTTCTTCTTCTTCACAGAAAATTTCACCTGATATTTCTTTTTCTAATTCCTTCCAAAATTCCTCATTTTTGTATTGACCATATTCACGTATTACTTCTTTTATTATTTCTCCTTTTTCTGCTTTTGTATGGCATTTTTTAAAATATTTTCCTGATGCACCAAAACCATCATTATCAAGTCCTATTCTTTCTCTTATTTCTTTTATAATTCTTTCTCGTTTATCTTCTATTTTCTCAATATACTCCTCTTCTTCTTTGTATAAACATCTCTTACAGTAAACTTCATAATTATGGTTTTCTGCTATTAAATTAGCTAGTGAAAAAGTTTCTCCGCATCCACAACATTCATATTTTCCCTGGCCTGATAACTGGCATTCCAGTTGCCATGTTTTATACCTTTCTTCATCCCGTTCTCTTTGTTGTTCGTAAAATTCTTCCATTTCCATATGATTTTTTATTGATTCTATCAAGTAATTTTTATAATATTCATCATTATAGATTATTTCTTTTTTGTTAAACTCAGGTAATTCTATTGAGGTATCTAAGAGTATAGTTTTTAATTTCTCTTTTTTCTTCTTGGATTTCTTTAAGATGGCCCTTATGTTCGGCTCTAATTTTTCTTCCTGTTTTAGTATTTCCTCATTACGTAATGATAAAGATTTTTTTCTATTAAAACCATTCCATATCCTATTACAATGGTCACTTTCGATTTTCTTCAATATTTCTTTAAGTTCTTCATGCGAAGTTTTACAGTCATTACTGCAATAAATATCTTTTTGAGGCAAATAGTCATAAGGTTTTCCGCAAAAGGAACAAAGCCCTTCTATTTTATATTTTTTTTCATCAATATTGTATTCTTTAAAAAATTTTTCAAAGGCATCATAGCTAAAACCATCTTCTTTTAATTTATTGAACCTAACTCTCATTAAACTATCATGTGTTTCCCGTTCTTCTTCATTATCTTTTTCCATGTCTTTATATTCTTCAAATATTTCTTCTTCTGTAATATCAGAATAATATATCTCGCAAAAAGCTTCTAATTCTTCTATACTACTATCTTTATTCAGTGCTTCAAAGGCTTTTATTTTCTCCTCTTTTTCCCGTTCCATCTCTTTAAGACATTCTTCTGCATATTCTCTATCTATTTTCATGACCACACTCCTCCTTATTTCATTTTTTATATTTTTTAATATATTCCTTAATAAAATCCCTTAACACTTCTGTAGCTGACTGGTTATTTGCTTTTACAGCTACATAGAAATCTTTCCGTGTTTCTTTCTCCACCTTTACTCCTATGGTGCATCCGTAAACTAAAGGCCTTGCCATTTATCTCACCTCCATTTAAAAATATAAAGAGAAATTCCACCACAAAAAAGCCACTTCCATGTTTTTGTGAAACACTTTGATTGCTATAAGTGGGGAATTTCCCCTTTTTAAATTTCAGTCCCCTATTAATCGGGTCAACCTGGTATTAATATAAAACGTTTTACTTTATTACTTTATCATGGGTTATGTAGTTTGTAAAGTACTGTAAATTATTTACAAACTAAAATATTTTTATAACGAAAATCTATAATACAGGTTACCCTCTCTTTTCTGCTTTATTGACAAAAATCGAATTAATCCATACTTTTCTTTAATATTTACTTCGATTTTTAATAAGTCTTTATAAAGATCGTTTATTTCTAAGTTTTTTTTAGATAATAGTAATTGCCTGTATTCTTCAATAAAATTTATTTCACAATCTTCAGATATCAAAGGAAATTTAATATATTTATCCTCTAATAGAGGAATAGGACGTTTACCTTTTGAAGTTAAATTTATTTCATTATCTATTTCGTTTAATTCTTTCATATCGTTGTATATAAAGATGTCATTACTGGGGTTTATATTTACATATTCAGGAGGAAAACCATCTTTACATCTCTTCACTATTGCATTTTTACGTTTTCTTAGTTCGTTAATATGGTTATTATTAATTATAAATTCGGTATAAAATACAAATAAGTGAATATTTTCTATAACTATATCCCTAATTTTACTTTCAATTAATTCAGCCTTTATTACAGATGAATTACAACATTTTTTATGATATCCCCCACACCTATAATACCTATATCTCTTGCCAAAATGAGGGATAATAGTATTCCCGCATAACAAACAAGTCATAATTTCAAATAATGGAAATTTCTCTTTATTTTTCATATTTTTTTATATCTCTATTAAAAAAATTCATAATAGATCTCTTCCGGCCGGCAGGACTATAGCAGTCCCACCGGCCCTGATAATTAATTCAATGCTGTTTTCTCTTTCTCCTGTCCAGGGTATAATAACTTATTAAATTCTTCTATAGCTTCTGTGAGTGCCCTGTCTGTTATTATCTGGCAGGTAAATTCACTTTCTTCTTTTGTCATTTCACGGTCATTTTTATTTTCGAAAGAATTAAAAGTTTTTTCAAGCGTCATTCCGTGACGGATTCCAATGTTTAACCCGGTGTTTAGAATGTTCAGTAAAAAATTCTTATACTGCTCCATTTCTTCTTTTTGTCTCTTCTTGTTCTGTTCTATTATCCAGTCAATGCGTTCTCCACAGTTCTTAAAAGTTTTCGTTTCTGTGCAAAGTTTACTATTACTCATTTTCTATTATTCCTTCTTTCTTTTTTTTTCGGCAGGGGTTCTGTTGTTCCCCTGCATTTGTTTTATTTATTTCTAGATCTATTATCCCTGTATAACTCACCCCCTATCCCCAGAAGACTGCAACATTTCTTCAGGCAATCTGACCCGGCTGACTTACACGCGTCACCGGTTAAAGGCTTTTTCCCTATTGCTTGTCTGGTCTGCTTATCGTAAATGGTGATATAAGTTATCTCCGACTGTCCATATTGCTCCTTGATAACAGGCCTGCCATTTATCTCTACTGTAAGCCGGCCTTTTACAATTACTTCCACTTCCGTGATAATTTCCTGTAGAATTTCAAAGTTCCAGTTATAATTAAATACTTCGTTCAGCCTGTCGATATAATAAATGGTCTCTATATAGGTTAAGGTCTTATTCTCGTATCCCTTCCGGGTCTTCCTCAGTTCTATCGGGAATGGCCGGGTCAATACTTCCTCTGTCGCCTGTGCCTGTGGGATAGATTCCAGTCGCTTCACCTGATGTAATAAAATCTGTTTACTGAAGTCATTTAATTCCGTCGCTGTCGTAGCAACTTCTTTAACTATTCTGGCTATATCTTTTACATTGAAACGTGCCATCGGTAACGCCTCCTTAGATAACTGTATATAATTCTATTCTGCTCATGCTGTATCTTATAGGCTTTTTCACTGTGATAGAATTTTACTTTAGCCTCACACTTGAAACACCGGTCATCTATCAGGCAGGGCTCCCCACACTCAGGACAGGTATTACCTTTCTTTAAAGTGGAAATGGCATCTTCAAATATTTTTTCTATTACCGGCATCTGTTATTCACCTCCCCTATAGGAAGGTAAACTGTATATTGCCAGTGCTGCTATAGCACAGTCGTAAACTTCAATTCTGCCGTGCCTTCTAAGGTACCACTGACATTTTTCTTCCTGACAGTGAATGAATTCTTGTTTATCGTATTCTATTCCGGGTTTAATGTTATTCATATTCATTAACGGACAGATCATCTTTTATTCCTCCTATGGGACAGGCTCCCGGCCTGCCCCGTCAAATTTTGCTTTAGAAAGGTATTTCCTCGAAGAATTTTACTGCCTCTTCTTCTGTTAATTCGTTTATGGGTCTGACTGTTTCTGTTCTGTTTTCTTCTATGGTATCTAAATATATTTCTAATTCTCTTTCCATACCTGGCATTGTTTATCTCTCCTTTCGTATTAAACAGGTCCCGTTTCCGGGACCCGTTACCATCTCTTACCATCTGGCCATAGCTGCCTTTACCCTTGCTTCTCTTTCTGCTTCCTGCTGCTTCTTCTCGGTCTTTGCCTTCTCCCAGACCTTTAACTGATGTTTACAAACTGAATTATTTTTTACGAAGTCATCACAGGTGCAATTCACGTTGCCGGCCTGGTCTTTGCTTACCCTGTATTGCCGGACTGGTATCTCTTTTGCTTTGCTCCTGGTCTTTCTGGCTCCGAATGAAAGGACTGTCCAATAGCCGTTTAAGTGGCTTGCTATCATATTGTCCTTGTCTTTTTCGTATGTCTCCCACCGGACAATTCTTTTTGTTGTAGTCATTGTGTTTTGCCCCTTTCTGTGGTAGAATTTTGTTAGATATTTGAATTGAGGTTCTTTTACCTCACATTTCAGGCCTGGTTCGTACCCGGGTCTGATTTGCATTTTAGCCCTTGTTATTGTGTCTTATTCCTTCCTCCTTCCCTTTTTCCGTTGGTTCGTAAGTAGCCTTCACTTTCGTTCGCTTCCCACTGGCTATCTCTATCTTTGCCAGGGGTTCAGGCCGGCTCTACCCACCCCGTAACCATCGTGTTTCCCGCTCCTTTTGCTCTCCCTTTTTCCTCCCTGTGATTATATATTACCATACTTATTTATACTTGTCAATACTTATTATAAATAAAAGTATAAAAAAGTATTGACTAAAATTTATAAGTAAACTATAATAAAAATAGTTAAATAATAATAAAAGGAAGTGAAAAAATATGGTGTGTCCACATTGTAAAAAAGAATTTGAAGAAGTTGAAAAAATATATTCTCCTGAAGAAGTAGCATCTCATTTAAGACTGGCAGAAAAAACAGTTAAAGATATGTTACGTGCCGGTGAAATTTCTGGCTTTAAAATAGGTAGAAAAGGTGTTTGGAGGATAAAAGCTAAAGATTTACAGGAATTTATTAATTCTTGCCCTATAGAAAAAGGTGAACCTAAAAGAGAATATAAAAAGAAGGAAAAGCAGTCTGTATAAAAAGAAGGTGGCTATTATGCGACGTGTAGCAATATATATCCGGGTATCTACAACAGAACAGGCAGAAGAAGGATTTTCCGTGCCGGCACAAAAGGAAAAGCTCATAAACTACTGTAAAGCCCGTGAATGGATAATTTCTGACATTTATATTGACCCCGGCTACAGTGGCAGTAATATTAACCGTCCGGCAATACAGAAGCTCATAACAGAAATTAAGAATTTTGATATAGTTCTTGTGTATAAACTGGATAGACTTAGCCGGTCTCAAAAAGACACACTTCACTTGATAGAAGACGTTTTTCTGAGTAACAAAGTGGACTTTGTTTCCCTTTCCGAAGCTTTTGACACCTCCACACCATTTGGCAGAGCATCTATAGGCATCCTTTCCGTATTTGCTCAGTTAGAGAGAGAAAATATAAAAGAACGGTCAAAACTTGGTAAAAAGGAAAGGGCTAAAAACGGATTATATCATGGGGGGGCTTTGGGGCCGATTGGTTACAACTATGCACATGGAGAGCTTAAAATAGATGATTATGAGGCTATGCAGATACGTGAGATATATAATCTCTATACTCACGGCATGGGAATTAAAAATATTGTCAAACAGATGGAGAATTATCATCATAAGCACGGGAAATGGAACAGAGAATCTGTTGCTAGAATAATTGACAGTAAACTTTATATAGGAAAAATAAATTATTATGATGAATACTTCGAGGGACAACATGATGCAATCGTAACTGAAGAGTTATTCGAAAAGGCAAAAGCTATAAGGCATAGAAAGTATAATCCAAAATCTTTTAAGTATAATTCATTATTGGCTGGACTTATCTTCTGTGGTAACTGCGGTGCCAGATACTTTATGAAGAGTGACTGCAACGGTCATTATAAATATTATAAATGCTATTCCAGATCTAAGACGAGTTCTTTTATGATAAAAGACCCCACCTGTAAAAATGACATTTACAAGGAAAAAGAACTAGATGAGATAATAGAAGCTCGAATCCATCAAATAGCACTTGATAAAAACAGCGTTAAAAATAAAAAGAAAAAAGAAGAAGATAACATTTCTGAAATAAAAACACTTCAAAAAAAATTATCACAGTTAGAAAAGAAAATAGATAAACTTCTGGATTTATACCAGCTTGAAACTATTCCTCTGAATGATATAGGAAAAAAACTTTCTGAAGTTTATGCCGAAAAACGGAATATTGAAAATCAAATTGAATCCCTGGAAGAAAAAAAAGAAGAAGTCAGCCAGATTGAACTGGAAGAAGTCCTCACTACCATTAAAGAAAAATGGGAAAATTTAGATCTACGGGAAAAAAGAAAACTTCTGTCTTTCTTGATTAATAGAATAATAATTTTTAATAACAAAGAAATTAAGATAGAATGGGCTTTTTGAATAGTTTTAGGCAAACTGAAATATCCATTATGATCGATATGTTTATGCTGAAACAGCAGAATTGCAAAAAATCTGATACCGGAACCAGATACAGGTTAATTAATACATCAGTCTGTATGGGAGACGAGGGTTTCTGGAACAGTTCTATAAAAAATAAAAATGGATGTTAACAAAAAATTAACAAATTATTAATTATTTGGAAAAGAAATTCTGGAATAATATAATCGAGCAGTATATTATTATTTTTTAAGAAGGTGATATAAATGAGTCTCAGTGAAATAAATAATGTATTTAACAGAATAAATGAGATAGAAAAAAAATTCAATCCTGAAGTGAGTCAGATAAAAACAGATCAATCTTTTCAGGAAACCTTTGCTAACCTTCAAAATCAGGGAGTTACTCAGGTAAATTATCCTCAGATGTCAGGAATTACCGGTATGCCTTTCCAAAATCAGAATAATTATCAGTATACAGGACCCGGTCCTGTAACAAATCTGAAACCTCTCGCACAGAATAATTCAGTTTCCTGCGGACAGACAAGTGTTGCCATGTGTATAAACAGTATAACAGGAAAGAACCTTACAGATGCAGATATTAATGACAAATACGGCTTTCAATTATTAAATGCCCTTAATGGCGAAACATCTTCTCAGGGAATGAAATGGAGAGACGGAGGGAATGTTTCACCTTATTCATGGGGACTTGTAGAACAGAAGGTAAATAATGAAAAAACACCTGTAATAGTGGCTTTAAATGGGCCGGAATTTTCACCTTCAGGAAGAGGTCATATTGTTACCATAGTTAAAGTTCAGGGAGATAATGTATCCTACGCCGATCCCGCAACAGGTACAATAAAGACAACTACAAAACAGGCAATGGAAACAGCACCAAAACATCCTGACGGAAATTTTATTTTCTTTGCCGAAAGAAATTCAGGGCAGTTTATGGGATAATCTCGCAAAAGTCAACGGTGATTGTAAAGAATTTTATTAGCTAATCTGTAAATTTTTATAGAGTATGAAAAAAAAAGCGTTCAGGCGCTTTTTTTATTTTTACTGGAAATTATACTTAATTTTGTAAATCTATTAATTAGTGAGTAGTGAAAAGTAAAAAGCAAGTAAAATCCAAATTTTTTTTCACTTTTCACTTTTCACTTTTCACTCTGAATATTCTGTGATAAATTTCTTTTTCCATTGTATATAAAATCACCTGTCATTTTCAAAGGCAATCTCATATTAAAAAATCTGAATTTCCACCTTGATTTATTCTGTAAAATATAGTTAAATTATATAATACAAGTGTTAATTCATAGATTATCGTAAAGGAGACATTAATACTTGAAAGTCTCAAGTGGCACAGACCCAGGATGTAAAAGGAAAAACAATGAAGATTTTCTTTTTGTAGATACAGAAAGAAATCTCTTTATAATAGCCGATGGTATGGGCGGCCATCAGGCAGGAGAAAAAGCAAGTAAACTTGCGGTAGAAACTGCCGAACAGTATCTGACAAAAGAGAAAATATCACATATCATATGTACAGAAGGCGATATAAAAGAAGCTATAAATGAATCCATAGGCACGGCAAATAAAGTTATACTGGAAGAATCGAGATTACACAGGAAACTTTCCGGTATGGGGTGTACCATTATAATAGCCATAGCAGAAGGCAATCTTTTTCATATAGGTCATGTAGGAGATGTAAGAGCCTACGTTATATGTGAAGATACTATATCACTTCTCACTGAAGATCATACTGTTATTAATGAATTAATAAAATCCAAACGTATAACCGTTGAAGAAGCTAAAAAACATCCTCTGAAACATGTACTTTCAAAAGCAGTCGGTAATAAGGATAAGGTAGAACCTGATTACAATCAAATACTTATAAAACCAGGAGATTATCTACTTTTATGTTCAGATGGCCTTACAACAATGATAGACGATAATATAATAAAAGATATAGTAGTAAAAGAAAAAGATACCGAAAAAATAAAGGAAAAACTCGTAGATAAAGCAAAAGAATTCGGAGGAAAAGATAATATAACTGTAATATTAATACATATAGAAGAGAATGATATAAAAAATCAAAATTTCCCTCAATTCCAGGAAGAAACAGAAAGCAAGTTTAAAACTCAAAGATTAAAATTACCCCCGAAAAACCCCTGGTGGAAATTCTGGTAAGGTTACCTGATACAAATAAATCTAACTGTCAAAAAAACGCAATCTTTTGATATTATATATTTATTTATGATATAATATTATAGTTACTTTCGTAACTATCCATAAATAATTACCTCGTAATGCGTAAAGCTTAATACGTGATGAGCAGGAATTAACCCTGTCATGCATTACGCGTCACGATAACTTAAATTCTAATAAGTTATAAAATACATTATAATAGTTTACTCCGTGTGATAAATTATAAAAAATATACCAGAAGGTTAAAAAAATGAAAATAAGTATGGATCCTTTTTTAACAGCAGTACAGACACAGAAACTTGACCCAAAGTTAATTATGGCCAACACTATTTTACAGATGTCCATTATGGAACTTGAAGAAAAAATAGAAGAAGAGCTTCTTGAAAATCCTGCTCTGGAAATGGAAGAAAATAAAATAGAGTTAAAGTGTCCCGTATGTCAGTTAAAACTGGAGGAAAATACCTGTCCTATATGCGGTAAAAAATCTATAGAAAAAACTGTAGATGATATATCGGAAAAATTAATTGAACGGGAAGAATATCTTGAAGAAGTGGAATATCTTTCCAGATCATTTATAGAAAAGTATCAACCTTCCGATAATGAAGAAATGCATGAAAAAATAGTATCAAGAGAAACCTTAAGAGATTATCTATATATAAATTTGCCTCTTGTTCTTGATAATAGAGAAGACTTTTTCATTGGAAAATATATGCTTAATTATATTGATGATGATGGTTATCTTAAATATGAAGAGAGTGAGTTACTGAAAAAATTCAATATAGATAATGAAAAACTGGAAAAAATAATAAAAGCAATTCAATCTATGGAACCTGCCGGTATAGGTGCAAGAGATCTGAGAGAATGTATTACATTACAGTTAAAAAATGTAAACAGCCATGTCCCTTCCATAGTATGGAAATTGTTATCTGATAAATACTGGAACGATTTTCATCACAGGAGATTTACAATTCTTTCCGAAAGCATACAGGTCACAATAGACGATATAAGAAATGCAGCATATTTTATAAAGAATAATGTTAATCCCTATCCGGGGAGGAATTTTTCAAGAAATATATTAAAACAGGAAACAGCCAGATTAACACCTGATGTAATAATAAGAGAAAACAATGGAAATCTGGAAGTAGAAACAGTATATAAAAATTACAAAAATTTCAGAATTAACAGAATTTACAAAGAATTGTATGAAGACATAAAAAGAAATAAACATAAATATTCTTCGAATGAAATAGAACATACGAGAAATTATTTCCACAGAGCGAGAATATTTATAGAAAATCTATATCAAAGAGAAGAAACAATAGTAAAAGTAACAAAAAAAATTGTAGAACTTCAAAGAGAGTTTTTTTACCATGGCATATCTCATTTAATACCACTTACAAGGGTTCAGGTTGCAGAAGCACTTAATATTCATGACTCTACTGTAAGCAGAGCTACAAAAGATAAGTTTGTCCAGTTACCATCAGGCAAAATAGTAAATTTCGATTTTTTCTTTGATCCTTCTCTTCCGGTAAAAGAAGAAATCAAAGCTATCATAGATAATGAAGATAAAGATAACCCCCTGAGTGATAAAGAAATATCAGAACTGCTATTAGAACTTACCGGAATAAATCTGGCAAGGAGAACAGTGGCAAAATATAGAGAAGAAATGCATGTTTCTTCATCAAGAGATAGAAAATATGTTTAGAAATCAATGTATAGAGGAGACATACCATGGAAATTAATTGTTCAAATTGCGGGGAATTAAATGTAGATACAAAATTCTGTATAAACTGTGGTAGAAAACTAAAAGAAGATATTGAAACTGAAAGTACCGGTTCTGACTTTACATCTGATTTCAGTGATAGAAAAGAAGAAATAAGTCCTTATAGCCAGTCATATGAAAATAATGTTTACGCCCCCCCTCCATCTCAAGTTATAGGTAATGATGAAAAATTCTGTATAGTGTGCGGCCAGGCTATTAAAATTTCCGCTTCATCCTGCAAATACTGCGGAGCAACAGTAGAACCGATAAAAAACAAGCAGGAATGGAAAAACCACGGTATAATCTTAAAACAGGAAGGCAAGGGCCTTGGACTTTTTTCCTTTGTAATGGGATTACTGGGACTTTTTTGCTGCCAGTTTATATTTGGTCCTATTGCAATAATTGCAGGTTATAATGCCACCCGCTATGAATCGGAAAAATCAATGGGAAATATTGGCATAATACTCGGTATAATTGATCTTCTAATTATCTTAATAGTATTTATATTAAATAACATTCATTAAACATTTATTATGAAAGATTCTGTTTTCTCTAATCTTTTTCTGAATAAATTTACAACAATAACTTCTCTTTTAGTTATAATAATATCTTTTATTCTTCCCCCTGAAGGACTTGGAAGAAGCACATGCGGACTTTATATATTAACGAAATTGCCATGCCCTGCCTGTGGTCTGACAAGAAGTGTTACCAGCATAAGTCATCTGAGATTTGCGAAAGCCTTCTATTATCATCCTTTTGGTTTTATATTTTATATAATATTTTTATTCCTGGCTATTTATAATTTTATGCCAGAAAAGATAAAAAATATTATAAAAGTATTTTTTATTAAAAACGAAGATATTATAAGATCTATATTACTTTTCCTAATATGTTCATTTATGATACATGGTATAGCAAGATTTATCTATGTACTTATTATTTAAGAAGATGGTCCGTATAATTTATTTTTTTATAGTTCCATTTCCCATTTATTCTTTCCAGTTCATGAATAGATCCAAGATCTGCCTGAAAACTCGCAGGGTGATTATCTAAATTACCGAGTAAATAATAAATTGCAGTCCTCATAATTCCTTTATGAAGGACAAGCAACACAGTTCCTTTACTTATTTTACTTAAAACCTTATCAATACCTTTTTTCACTTTTTCAATAAATTCATTCCTTCTGTCTCCTTCAGGATAATCAAATTTCCAGAAATCTTTTCTCCATTCGGCAAACATAAGAGGATCCTTTTCTTCTATTTCTTCAAGAGTAAGCCCTTCCCATCTGCCAAAATCTATCTCTCTGAACTCTATCATAGGATATAGCGGTATATTTCTATCTCCTGCTATTATTCTGCCACCTTCTATAGTTCTGCATAAATTACTTGTAAATATTAGATCAAAATCTTCTGTCTTAAGAGCTTCACCGGCAGATCTCATCTGTGTATATCCTTCATCACTTAAAGGAACATCGGTTTTTCCAAAAAATCTTATACTTGAATTTCCTGTAGTCTCACCATGACGGACAAATATAAATCGTAAGGAACCATTTTCAGACATATATATAACTCCCTGTTTCTTGATTGTGACACGTAGCTCTGAATGTTTATTATAGCATCTTTTAACAGGGATTAACATGATGAAAAAAGGATGGACAGGATTTTTTTAACCGGTACTATACCGGTAATTTTATCTGTGGATAAGTCTGTGTACAAGTGGATAACTTATATGTAAAAAACCTGTGGTAAATCTCTAAAATGTCTGAACCAGGATTTTCAGGATGAAAGGATAACAGGATTTTTTTAACCGGTACTATACCGGTAAACCTTTTATCTGTGGATAAGTCTGTGTACAAGTGGATAACTTTCGCTTTTCTGTGGATAAACCTGTGTACAAGTGG
>DAIOEN010000044.1:0-37672 GCA_036746235.1 Vulcanimicrobiota bacterium
TTCGTAAGAGCCTGTCAGGCAGAAGCTGACAAAATGGTTACTAATTTACCTGGTGTGGTACTTAGTAATATGTAATATGTAAGGAGTGTTTCCTCTTACGCGTCGCGCGTTACGTTCCTATGAATTACCATCTTACAATAGAACCTTATTACCATCCTTGCTGGATTAAAGAAGATATTGATTATCTTGACAGGTTAATAAAACTTCAGGCCTCTCCTCAGAAGTTAAAGGAAAAACTGGGAGAAGAAAATATTTATTTATGGAGGCAGAAGACATTATGGGAAGAGTTGCTTCTCTGTGATTTATATAATTTAGAGATAAATTTTAATATTTATGCCTTTGAAATGGCTACTGTCAGAAGATTATCCGTAATAATGGCACAGAATAAATTAAAAGACAGAAAATTAAAACATTTAAGGGAAGCTTTTAATATATATCCCCTCAGAGGATATTTAAATGAAATGACTCTTCCTGTTACAGAAGAAATTATTCAGTCCCTGGGTGAGCCGCTTGAGATTTACGGTGATGGTGATTTTGTTCCATATGCCAGACCTGCAGGTTATATGACAGGTATAATAGTAAAGGAACATGATGCCTCTCTTTATCACTGGTTGAAATTTAAAGAAGAAGGTAAGTTAATGGAAGAGGGAAATATAATTTTACATTTTGATGCTCACAGCGATATGAACCTCATCTGTAATGAAGATCTTGACGAAATCTCTCATATAGAAGATCTGGAACATTTGAAAAACTGGTTTTCTTCTTTTTACTATGAAAATTCTGACACGGATCATGTAAGAGCTCCTGTTAATCTTACGAATTTCCTTCATTTTGCCGTAAAGACAGGATTGGCAGGAGAGATATTCTGGATTATGCCTGATCCTGATTTCTGTAAATTGAGACTTGCAGCAAATTTAATAAAAAATTTTCTTCTGGAAATAGAGGGAGCTGATGATTTTAGAACAGAGATGGGACATGTAATATGCAACTGGCAGGGTATAAAGGTTCATATCCTGAGATTGAGAGATCTTCCTTTATTTAATCAGTCAGTAATTCTGGATATAGATATAGATTATTTTATAAATGAAGATTCATCATGGAACTGTCATGGTTATAAAATTATGAGTGAAGATGAATTGATTTACTGGAGAAATATATGTAATGAACCTTTAAAGATCGGATCAATTAAACCATGGATAGATATTGAAACCTTCTATGAAATACTTTTACTCAAAAATATACAATCTCCTGTTGTTACAATAAGTATTTCTCCTTTTTATACTCCCGGCCAGTATCATATCCTTTCATATAAATTGTTAGAAAAATTGAAAGGTAAGCTAACTAATTGACAAACAATCCTATGATGATATAATTTATATTAAAATTGTGACACGTAACGCGTAACACGTGACGCGTGAACGGGATAAAGATCAGTATTAAGGCCATGATAGAGTTACAGGCGAGTGTAATAAGGAGTGAACAGTGAGTCGTGAGTCGTGAAAAGTGAATGGGTGTTTTCACCCGTCACGCGTCACGCATCACGAAATGATTATGAAGAAATATATATTCCTGGTAAGTTTATTTATTATCAATATTAGCGTTTGCTTTGCAAACAATTATAACGGATGGGACAGGAGCTTTAATAAAAGTCAAAGTCCTTTATCCGATCTGGAGATAACAATGCTGCAAGATACTTATAAAAGGGATATACTTTCTCTTTTACAGAAAGACAGAGAAATAGAAACAGAACTGACTGTTATAGAACTTAAACTTGTACAGATGGAAATGCCTGTTTTTACCTTTTATGAAAAGACTTTTAACAGTCTGGCTCAATATATGGATCTTGTCAGGAAATTTTACAGCCCTGCAGTTGTATCAAGTACGTTTTATGACTGGCGCGATGTTTCCAAATACAGACGTGTTGCAGGGTTGCACAACGGATATGACATAGCTATGCCTGCCGGAACAGCAGTTGTGGCAGGATGGTCAGGAGAGGTTACAGATATAGTTCAATGGTACGGACAGGAATATGGAGTAACAGTTAAGTCTTCCGGTAATATTTACGTTACTTACGGTCATATAACACCTCTTGTATCTGTGGGCCAGAAAGTTGTACCCGGTACGTTACTTGGCCTTGTTGTAGTCGATCATGTTGATGTAAAAATGAGAGACGGAAATTATAGTTATATAGATTTTGCATCAACACAGACTTCGGAACTGGTAGTAAAAAAGATGGATAATTCTTCTGTTATAAATCCTTTAAAATCTGATAAATATAAATTAAAAGCCAGAGCATCGATTAATAAAGAACTGGCTTATATAGAATATCTTAAAAAATCGAATATATTTTACACTCTGAAACTTAAAAATGTTACAGAACCTATTTTCTCATACGCTGCGGATTATTATAGAAAAGAAGAACTTTTTTCAAAAGGTTGCATTGCAAGAAATGATGTAAACAAAGCAGAGGAAATGTTTTTTAAAGCTTCTTATAACAGATATAATTGTTTGAAAGAGAGAATAGCCTTTAAATTAAAGAATGTTCCTGCCAGTGTAAATATGATTGCTAAAGAAAATAGTTCTGCAAGAAATAATATACTTAAAGCCAGGTCTTATGCCACGGGATTAAAAGAAAAGAAAGTCCTTACAAAAATGATGAGAGATAATGAATATATAAAAGTATTTATATTAAGTTTTAAGTCAGGAAAGAAAGCAGATCTTATAAAAACATCTGTAGCTTTTCCGCCTTTCAGCCTCGGATCTAAAGAAAGCAATCTGTCCATAGCAGAAAAACGTTTAAAAGATGCAGAAACCTCTCTTCAGGATTCAAGGCAGAACTATGAAAAAGCGCAGAGTCTTTATGCTTCAGGTTATATATCCAGAAAAGATCTGGAACTGTCAGGAGACAATTACCAGAGAGCTCTGGCAAATTACCGTGAGATACATAATTTATTAATGAGGTAAGTGTTATGTCCATACAGGACGAAGGTATTATTCAACTTCCGGAAGACGGATTGTTCGGAATAGATTACGGTGCTGCTTATACGTGCATATCGGAATGGATGGGTGACGAACACCATCTTGAAGATATTAAATTCCCTAAATTTCATAATAAGAGATTTCCCTCGGCTATATCTTATCTTCCTAAATTCAATCAGTGGGTCATAGGGGACCTTGCAGAAGGTTGTGTGGATAAATATCCGAAAACTTCTTTTATCAATCTTAAAAGGAGAATCGGCGAGAATATTGTCGTACTCCAGCAGGAAGAAGAGGAAGTAACCTGTGAAGATATACTCAGGAATTTCTTTACCATCGTGAAAGATTTTTTACATGAGGCCATATCGCCCCGTAAAATGGAAGGCTGTGTTGTAGCTGTTCCCTATTGTTTCTATGAATATCAGAGATCTTCTGTAATGAAATCTATTAAAGATGCAAAAATTCCATTACTCGGACTGATAAATGAACCGGATGCAGTACTGTTAGCCTACTGTTTTGAAGGGAGAATACAGAGACAGGAAGAACGTATTATGATAATAGATATGGGGGAATCAACTCTGGATATAGCCCTTTATGAAGTAAGAAATAAGAAAAAATATATAATTATAAACTGTCTCAACATTACTGGAAGTCCTTCTGTCGGAGGAGAAGATATGGACAGGGTACTCCTCAAAAAGATCCTTGAAAAACATTCCCTTCAGAATGGAGAATTATGGAATGATATTTTTGTAAAAAAACAACCTCTTTCCGGTAGAATGAGATCTTCTTTGAAGGAATTGAAACATAAACTCAGTGCTAAAAACGAAGAAAGTCTTATGAATATACAGTTAATTCCGGGACAGAATATGTCTCAGGATATTACGAGAGCTGAATTCAATGAATGGATCGGAAGTATATTGAGCAGTATAAATGATTATCTTTATAAAACTCTGGATGAAGTGGAGGTATCTCCGGAGCAGATAGATAAAGTTCTTGTAAACGGCAGAAGTACCAGAACACCTGCCATAAAAGGACTTATAGAGAAGTTATTTGCTCATCAGCCGGAGAAGATATTATATTTAAACAATGATTATCTTGTTTCACAGGGAGCAGCTATTTATGCCGCTATGTTAAAAGGTAAGACAGGCATGTTCGGCCTTAATCCTATAAATCCTTATTCCATAGGAGTTGAACTGGCAGGAGGCTTTTTTGATGATATTATAATAAAAGGTAAGAGACTTCCCTGTACAGATAAAAAAGTATATCAGATTAATAAACCCGGCGCCAATGCTTTTGATTTAAATATCTATCAGGGGAATGCAAAAACAGTGAATAAAAATCAGCTTATAATCCCTGTTGAAATGTCAGGTCTGACCCCCTTTAAAGAGGAAGATGATTATATAATCGTTAATATAGATCTTGATGAAAATGGTATCGGAAGTTTAAAATTAGATATAAAGAGTTCCAAAATATCCTGGAAGAAAGCTCTTTCAGGTGAATAATCGGATAAATTTTAGTTAGAAAGGGAATAATTCAGGCTTAATGCGCCTGGATTGCTGTTAAAAAAGTGAATGAGGAAATTAAAGGAGACCTTGTATTACCGGTAAAGCCGCAGCTTCAGATCCTTAACAGACAGAGTGTCCTTGACTTTGGAATTATATACAATGGCACTGTGAAACATTTAAAATTTGCCATAAAAAATTGCGGTCATCAGAGTTTACATGTAAATTTTTCTACCAGTGAAGACTGGATTTCTACAGATCCTGCCAGTGCAGTCCTTGATAAAGGAGAGGTAAGGGAGATTACTGTCAGTGCTGAACCGGAGAAAATAAAATCAGGAAGACAGAAAATAACCCTCCTTGTAAATTCAAATGATCTTCTGGAACAGACCAAACAGATTTATATACTGGCTCAAGTAGAGGAAAACAGTGCGTCTATAGAACTTAATCCTCCGGCACTTTTTCTTGATTCTATATTACCAAAGAAGGTCAAATCTGTGAAGGTAGAAGTAAAAAATACCGGTGATTCAGAAGAAACTCCTTCTGTAGAGGTAGAAATAAATCCTGATGATTCTTCCTGGCTATCTTATGAGATAGAAGGGCTTAAAAATCATTTATATATAAATTTTAAGATAAATCCTAAAATTATGGAACCTGGTGATTATAAAACAGTTGTAAAGATAAGAGAAATTTTTTCCCCTGATGCATCTCCACTGGAATTACCACTGTCATTTACTGTACCAATGGAAAATGATAGGAAAACTACCGGTCTGGAAACAAAGGAAAATGTAGGGAATTTTATAAAAGGTCTTGTTTTTAAAGAGGAAGAGAATGATGATATCTTATATACTGATCAAAAGACTTATTCAACAAGTCAATTCATATATATAATAATAGCAGTTATTGTCATTATTCTGGCTCTGGCTTTATTTATTATATTCAAGGTTAAAAGTAATAAATCGGAAATTTTTCCCTCTCACCGGATTTCTTCTTCCGTATATGGAGAACTTTCAACACTGTGTCCGGAAGGCATTAAAAGAGGTAATTTTGAAAGAAGAAGGAATTTTTGTGACTTTATAGAATATGAAATTACTCTATCAGGAGAAATTTTAATTTGTAAAGAGGTAAAAGAACATGCTCTGTCTGAACTGCGGAGAAGAAAGACCTGAAACGACAGTTAGATGTCCTGTCTGCCAGATAAATATATCTTCTATGTATCCGCATAGAGCACATGTTAGTCAGCTTATAAGGGTGGCTGAAGCTGTTATCAATGGAGATGAAGGTGCGGAAGTTCTGGAAAGTATGGTTTCCCAACTGTTTCAATTGTTTGACGGACTGGAAGAAAAACAGAATGAGCTAAAAAAGCATGTTCCCCGGGAATGTAGCGATATGTTTGAAGAGTATCAGGAAGCAACACTTCTTCTTTTTGATGCTCTTGATGAACTGGATATATATTTTGAAGATTCCGATTCCTTTCATATTACGGAAGGTATAAAGATGCTTAAAAAAGCAGAGAAATTACATTATGATTCTCTGGCAAATTTTGATGATATAAACTGAAGGATACATCTATGGATTGTTTATTATGTGAAAAATCTTATCCCAATACTCAGATAGAATGTCCTGACTGTAAGATTAATCTTCAAGCGATGAAACCTTATTCTCCTCATTTGAGCCAGATAATAAGGCTCGGAGAAGAATTATGTGCCGGTCAGCTTGACCCCTCGATATTACAGCTTGCCGTAAAAAATTTACTCAAAAGACTTGATATGGCAGAAGATGACTATTTTAAATATGAATCTACCTATAGTCCGGACGAACTCAGGGTTCTTGAGGAATATTTAAGTAATATTCTGGAGCAGAGCGATTTTGTAAGAAAAACAATGGAAGAATTAATAGAAGCCAGTAAAATTATGGATATAAAAAAAATCTATACATGCCTTGATAAAGCTAAAATAGGAGAAAATTTTTATCTCAAAGCAGGTAAAAAGCTCGCTGAACTTACAGAAGACGAAATGATTTCAATAGCAAAGAAAAAGGGTGTAAAGATTGATTAATTATCGTAACTGGTAATGTGAAGATTGTGGAACCCCTATTACTATCTGTGAAAGAGAGAACCTATGAAATCTATATTTAAAGCCTGTTTATTTGTAATTTTTTTTCTTTTTACCATAAATAATGTTTTTGCCGATCCTTCTTCTGCAGAAAAAATAAGACCTCAAATAGATAGAAAAACATATCTCCTGCCATATGATAAATGGACACAGGAATATACCAATTATTTTCAAAGACATTATCATGATAAATCCCTTGTACTTTCCCCGGCAGCGATTGTTATGCATTATACAGGGGGAAGCACCCTTTCATCTGCTTATTATACTTTTCTTGACGGTGCCTATTATGATGATGGTGATGTAGGTACTGTTTTCGGTCATTTATCTGTCCATTATATTGTAGACAGGGACGGAGCCATTTATCAATTACTTCCCTGTAACAGACGGTGCCGCGGCGCCTATGGAGTCAACCATGTTGCCATATCCATAGAAATGGTTGCAAACAGTGAAAATGATCTTACTGAAAATACAATCCAGGCCAGTTTTAAACTTGTGAAATTTTTAAAGACTTATTTTGACATCCCCTCTGAAAATATCTGGGGCCATTATGAAGTGTCAGAAGGAAAATACAGCAGTAATAAAGCCGTTAAGTATTATTATACGGATTATGGTGACAGCCGCTCCCCCGATTGTTATCCTGCCGCCTTTGGCAGATCTGACCCGGGTAAGACCTATATGGGCAGATTAAGGAAATATCTTTCCAGATAATAATAAGGGGTTTTATATAACTATGGTGTTTCCATAGAAAGAACCAAAAAATTATCTGTCCACTTCATCAGGCAACGGGGGACAGAGTTTATCTGTGATTATAAAATTAGTGTATTTATCTTTTATAGAAGCTCTGCCATGACTATCTATTATTAATGTGAGATGTCTGCAGCAATCTGCCATTACAGGAGGTACTGATTTTACAGAAATGTCCTTCTCCTGTGATAACTTTAAAGCTTCTTCTCCTGCAATTTTAGCTGCCGTTACCCATTTAAGCTGCTTTACAGGTTCTGATCTCCAGATAAGTCCGGCACTGTTCATACAGCTATTAAAGTCCCTTCTGGCCTGGCTGTAATCATTTATTTCCAGATAATATAATCCTCTGTAATAAAAAGCTTCCGGATATTTATGTTTCAAGTATAGAGCTTTGTCCAGATAAAATTTTATCTCTTTCATATCATCTCCAATCCTTAATGGATCATTCCTTGCTCCTATTACTTGTAGATTCAAATAATCATAATAGCATGAAACAGCCAGTAAATAGGAAATTTTTGCATTATATTCATTTGTATTCCATAGGGAAAGAGCTTTTTTAAATGAAGCAGGAGACCCCCTGTCTTTCCCATCCCTGTAAGTTCTGAAGATACCCTGGTTGAACTGTTCCATTCCTTTTCTAAAAGCCTTTTTCTGTTGATATATTGTAGGTAGCAGAAATAGAAAAAAAATCACTGAAATTGTTATTAACTTGAAAGCAATTTTAGATATGTGATTATTACTGGATGGTATATATACAGGTTGTTCTTTTATTATATGAACAGGCGGTTTTTTTTCTTCATAATTGTATTCTTCCTGCTTATATCTGTGTGATTTCAGATTCTGTATTTCTATTTTATTTGCAGTGCTGTATTTATTTTGTTCCAGAATACATGTTTCATTCTCTGGAGAAACGTCAGGGTATTTTATTTCTTTATTAACATCAAGTTGTGTCGTAATATTGGATTTATTACAGTTGTAACATATATCGGAAAAATCGGATATTACTTCACCGCATTTATTACACCTCATAAAAATCACCTCCTGAGAATCTGTCTCAAAAATCTCCCTGTATGAGATTTTTCCTCTTCTGCTATTTCTTCCGGTGTCCCTGTCGCAATAACATATCCACCGTCCTCTCCGCCTTCAGGCCCCAGATCTATAATATAATCCGCCGATTTAATCACATCCATATTATGTTCTATTACAATAATTGTATTTCCCATGTTTTTTAACTCGTTAAGTACTTTTAATAACTGTGCTATGTCATGGAAATGAAGGCCAGTTGTAGGTTCATCCAGTATATAAAGGGTTTTTCCCGTACTTTTCTTTGAAAGTTCTGCAGAAAGTTTTATCCTCTGTGCTTCCCCTCCTGAAATAAATGTCGCAGGTTGCCCCAGTTCTATATAGCCAAGTCCTACACTCTTAAGAGTTTCCAGGAGTTTTCGTATTTTCGGGAAACCTTCAAAAAACTCGAAGGCTTCTGTTACTGTCATCTTAAGTACGTGAAATATATTTTTCCCTTTATATTCAATCTCCAATGTTTCCGAATTATATCTTTTCCCCTTGCATTCATCGCATGTTATATACAGATCCGGCAGGAAACTCATCTCTATGCTGACATGTCCCGAACCCTGACATTTTTCACATCTTCCTCCCTTTACATTGAAACTGAAACGTCCTTTTTTATATCCCCTGAGTCTTGCTTTCTGTGTCATAGCAAAAACATCCCTTATATGGGTGAATATATCGGTATAGGTGGCAGGATTCGACCTGGGAGATCTTCCTATAGGACTCTGATCTACCATTACTACTTTATCTATATTTTCTATGCCTGTTATGCAATCATGCCTGCCGGGGCCTGCCTTTGATCTATAGAGAATTCTGGCTATGGCAGGATAGAGTATGTCATTTACAAGAGTGCTTTTCCCTGACCCGGAAACTCCTGTTACACAGTTAAATAATCCGCAATAAAAGGTCACGTCTATATGTTTGAGATTATTTGCACCGGCACCTTTTATAGTAATAGTTTTTGTCTCATCACAGGTCTTTCTGTAATGGCAGGGGATGGAAGTTTTTCCTGATAGATATTGACCTGTGAGGGATTCTGTTTTTATTATATTATTTATGGTCCCTTCATAAACTACATGTCCTCCTGTGATACCTGCTCCGGGACCGAGATCTACAATGTAATCGGCTTTTTTCATAATTTCTTCGTCATGTTCTACTACTATTATGGTGTTACCTGCGTCTCTGAGCTCTTCCAGTATTTTTATTAAATATCCGTTATCTCTCTGATGAAGGCCTACTGTGGGTTCATCCAGTATATAAAGAACACCTGTAAGGCCGGAACTTATCTGTGTGGCAAGTCTTATTCTCTGCAATTCTCCTCCTGCCAGGGTTGATACTCTTCTATCGAGAGACAGATAGGAAACACCGAGCTTCAATAGAAATTCGAGCCCTGTATTTATTTCTTTCAATATAACCCTTCCCACAGGCTCTTTACTGTTATTAAATGTTAAATGTGAAAGAAATTTATATAAATCTTTAAGACTCATGTTAGAGAGGTCGCCTATAGATTTACTATGGAGCTTTATTGAAAGGCTTTCTGCTTTAAGTCTCATTCCTTTACATGTTTCACAGGGAGTATCAATCATAATATTTTCTATATATTCATGAATAGATAAAAAATGTTTATCCGAATAAATTGCCTCCAGATAATTTATGAGACCGTCAAATTTAGTTTTATATTCTATTACTCCCTTTTTTTTACCAAATCTATAGGTCATATTTATAGATTTATCAGACGAACCGTAAAGTATTATGTTCATTATTGAGTCATCTATGTTTGCTAACGGTGTAGCTACATTGAAATCTGTCATGGAACAGATTGCTTCCACTTTTTTAAGCAAAGTCATGAATACTGAATTTCTTATCAGTAAAACCGGTATCGATCCTTCTGATATACTCAGTTCTTTATTCTGTATGAGAAGTGATAAATCAATTTTCTTTTTTATACCCAGACCGGAACAATCAGGACATGCGCCTGCGGGACTGTTGAAAGAAAACATAACCGGTTCTATTTCATCAAGGGAATAACTGCAGTTCGGACAGGCAAGTTTCGTACTGAAGAGCAGTTCTTTTTCTCCTTCAATATCTGCTATGATAGTTCCGCTGCCTTTATCAATGGCAAGATTTAAGGAATTTATAAAACGATCTCCCATGTCTTTCTTTATTTTGAGCCTGTCTACAACTACTTCGATGTTATGGATTTTATATCTTGCAAGGTGTATATCTTCTGAAAGATCATATATTTCACCATTTATCCTTACTTTAGAAAAACCTTCTGAAGCAAGATCGTGGAGTAATTCTCTGTATTCTCCTTTTCTGCCTCTTACCAGAGGAGCTAAAAGCTGTACCTTTGTCCCTTCTTTTATAGAAGTTATAGACTCTGCTATTTTTTCTACAGACTGAGGTTCTATTATAATATTACAGAAAGGACAGTACGGAGTACCGCATCTTGCAAAAAGAAGTCTCAAATAATCATAACATTCCGTAACTGTTCCGACAGTAGACCTGGGGTTAACTCCTCCTCCTCTCTGATCGATAGATATGGACGGAGAAAGTCCTTCTATGGAATCTACATCAGGTTTTTCTAATTGTTCAAGGAACTGTCTTGCATAGGAGGAAAAAGATTCTATATATCTTCTCTGACCTTCTGCATATATTGTATCGAAAGCAAGACTGGATTTCCCCGAACCGCTTACTCCCGTTATGACCGTGAGGGAGTAATCGGGGATATCCAGATTTATCCCTTTTAAATTATGCTGTCTGGCTCCTCTGATGGTTATCATAATTTTATCGACTGCTCTGACGACTACTGTTGGATACCATTTTACCTGTTACGGTGCTTAGATACAGAGCATAGCTAAACTTCTTCTTCACATGGCAATTCCATAGTAAAGGTAGAACCTTTACCACTCTGACTTGTAACAGATACTGTACCTCCATGAGAGATCACTATTTCTTTTACCAGAGAGAGCCCTACTCCCAGACCTCCGCCCATAAAAGCAGTGTCGGAAGATGAATGGAGTGTAGAGTCCTGAACTTCATAGAATTTCTCGAAAATAGTATCTATTCTGTCAGGAGGGATACCTATGCCGGTATCTTTAACGGAAATGATTGTCCTGTTGTTCTCCTGTGATAATAATATATCTATTTTGCCTTTATCGGGGGTGAATTTTACCGAATTTTGAACCAGTTCTCTCAGAGCCTGTCTTATTCTTCTTTTATCACATTTATGTGTTAAAACTTCAGGAGAATGTATTTCTATAGGAAGTTGCCTGTCTTTCAATATAGGAAAAAATTCATTTTTTACGTGTTGTGCTATATCTACAAGATTTAAATTTTCTTTTGTAAGTTTAAAGCCCCCCATATCCATGGCCGCCAGATCATGCATATCACTTACTATATCTGCAAGGCCTTTTACTATTGTTTCCAATTCGGATAGAAGTGTTTCTGGCTTGTCTTCAAGTATACCGGACAGACTGTATTTTATAAGTTCCACAAATCCTGTTATGCTGCATACAGGTGTTCTGAGTTCATGACTTGTAATAGTGATGAATTTTTCTTTCATTTCGTTTAATTCACGTAATCTTCTGTTTAATTCTGTGAGTTCTTTGTTTTTTGATGTAAGCTCTATTTTTTCTACACATTTACTCAGAACTGCCTGCATTTGATTCAGAGAAAGGGGTTTCATAATAAAGTCATAGGCGCCTTTCTTCATGGCATTAACAGCTGTTTCTATTGTGCCATAGGCAGTCATGACAATTATTTCTATCTGAGGGTCATAGGCTTTAACTTTTTCAAGAACTGTGAGACCGTCACATTCAGGCATTTTTATATCAGTTAATACTACCTGATATTTCCCTGTTTTAGCTTTGTCTATTCCCTGGAATCCGTCTTCTGCAGTGTCTACTTCGTAGCCCCACATAGGAAGTACATCTTCACACAGTTCTCTTATACAATCCTCATCATCAACTACCAGTACTGAATAATTCATAATAATATCGGGGTATGCACACAGTGCAAAGCCTTACCTCCTGTCTACTAATCTCCTGTGAAAGAAAATACATATTTTCTATCTTTTTCTCCTGATACATGAAATTTCCTCTTTTTGAAGTAAAGAAATAGATCTGTCACTCACTATAGATTTATATGAGAATCGTAACGCCTTACGGGAGGAACAAATTCTCATACTTCGTTGTGACCGAACAGGTCATGGTTATTTTCGGAAATTATTTTTTCACTTTTCTCATATTATGACATTATTATAAAAATAAAACAATGGTTCTAAAGAGATTTTTCTTTTATATTTTTCAGGTTATATTCATCTGCATTCTCGCGGCAATATGAGCCGGATTATCTGTCTGACCGGTCATTACTCACTATTCACTCTACTGGGATTTTAATTTTTTAATCTCATCCCGAAGTTCTGCAGCTCTTTCAAAATCCCATTTCGATGATGCTTCATTCATTGCTTTTTCAAGCTGTCCGATTAAATCATTTATTTCATTCTTCGTAAGAAGCTGTTTTGTTTCAGGTGTTCTGTAAACTCCCTTCTTTTCACCTATCCTTACCATGCCGAGTATATCTTTTATCGATTTTGTTACAGTCTGCGGTACTATGCCATGTTGTTCATTGTAATCCTGTTGTATTTTTCTTCTTCTCTCTGTTTCTTCCATAGCTTTCTTTATGGAGCCGGTTATATTATCTGCATAAAGAATAACTTCTCCCCGGGCATTTCTTGCTGCTCTTCCTATGGTCTGTATCAGGGATGTTTCAGAACGCAGAAATCCTTCTTTGTCTGCATCCAGTATTGCCACAAGTGATACTTCCGGTAAATCAAGCCCTTCTCTTAACAGATTTACTCCTATAAGTACATCAAATTCACCGAGTCTTAAATTCGTCAATATTTCCACTCTGTCAAGGGTATCTACATCACAGTGAAGGTAACTTACCTTTATACCAAGATCCTTCAAATATTCAGCCAGTTCTTCAGACATTTTTTTTGTAAGGGTTGTAACAAGCACTCTTTCCTCTTTTTCAATCCTTATTTTTATTTCATTTATAAGATCATCTACCTGATTTTTTAGCGGTTTTACTGTCAGGAGAGGATCTATAAGGCCTGTAGGTCTGATTATCTGTTCTACAACCTTTGAGCTTTTTTGTAATTCATATATGCCGGGTGTGGCAGAAACATATATAACCTGATTTATTTTCGCCATAAATTCTTCAAAAGTGAGAGGTCTGTTATCATAGGCAGAGGGAAGACGAAATCCATGTTCTATAAGGCTGGTTTTCCTGGATCTGTCTCCTGTGGACATGCCTTTAAGCTGTGGAAGTGTTACATGGGATTCATCTATAATAACAATAAAATCGGAAGGGAAATAATCTATAAGGGTATAGGGAGGTTCACCTTTCCGTCTTCCGCTTAAATGGCGGGAATAGTTTTCTATACCATGACAGTAGCCAAGCTGCTGAAGACATTCTATATCATATCCGGTTCTTTCAGAGATTCTCTGGGCTTCTATATCCATGCCGCGGGAATGAAACCAGTCCACCCGTTCCCTCACTTCTCTTTTTATATTGAAAATTGCTTCTTCCAGTTTTTCTTCCTGTGTAATAAAATGTTTTGCAGGGTAAATGGTCAGCTTTTTTTGTTTTTGGATGGTTTTACCGCTGGAAGAATCGACTGTGGAAATATCATCTATTTCATCGCCGAAAAATTCTATTCTATAAAGGATATTATCACGGTCTACAGGGTGTAGTTCTATTACTTCTCCTTTTACGCGGAACCTTCCTCTCGTAAGTTCCAGATCATTTCTTTCATAATATAATTTTACAAGTTTTTCTAAAAAATCATCTCTCTCTATTTCCTGTCCTTTTTCTATTTTAACCAGAGTATTTTTATAATCTTCCGGTGTACCAAGGCCATAGATACAGGAAATACTGGCAACTATAATGACATCCCGATTTTCTATGACAGACTGGGTGGCACCATGTCTTAATCTGTCTATTTCATCATTTATTTTTGCGTCTTTTTCTATATAGGTATCGGTCTGAGGTATATAAGCTTCAGGCTGGTAATAATCATAATAGCTTACAAAATATTCCACTCTGTTTTCTGGAAAAAAATCTTTAAATTCACTGCAGATCTGTGCCGCAAGGGTTTTGTTGTGACTTATTACAAGAGCCGGTCTTCCGATCTTCTCTATGACATTTGCCACAGTAAAGGTTTTCCCCGAGCCGGTAACACCGACAAGGGTTTGCTCTCTTTCTCCTGAATTTAATCCTTCTATAAGTTTTTCAATAGCTTCTCCCTGATCTCCTGAAGGTGCAAAATCAGAGATTAATTTGAAATGTGACAAAATGTCAGAAGCCTCCTGTGAAGTTGTGATGGGTGATGGGTGATGCGTAATGCGTGATGGGTGATGGGTATTTCATCTCATGGCATTTATTTAAACACCGCTACTCACTTTTCACCCTTCACCTTTTTAAATATTATTATATCAAGAATAAAAAAATCCTTTTTATAAAGAAGGATTTTTGAAGATTCTTAAAGAAAGGATTTTATATATGAATTATAATGTGTAATGTCTGCAAATATGCTTCCTTACGCATCACGACCTTATTCCCGTTACGGGTCACGAAAAAGAGGTTTCAATCATGCCCATATTCTGTGATAAATGCGGTTTCCAGAACAGTAATTCTGCGAGGTACTGTAAATCATGCGGTGAAGACATAATAGCTACCGGTGCAAGCGGTGCCCTGATGCCGGGTGTCATACTTGATGAAAGATATGAAATAAAAAGGCTTATAAAATCCGGAGGTATGGGCTCAGTTTATGAAGCCCTTGATAACAGATTTGATAAAACCCCCTGTGCCGTAAAAGAAATGTTGAATTTTTCCGCCAGTCCTCAGAATCAGCAGTATCTTATAGACCGTTTCAGCAAAGAGGCAAGAATACTGAATAATTTAAGACATCCGAACCTTCCTGTCGTAAAAGATTATTTTGTTCAATGTGGCCGTTATTACCTTGTAATGGATTATATAGAAGGTGAAGACCTGGAAACAGTTATGAAGAAATATAAAGGTAAAGGGGTACCTCAGGAATATGTAATAACCTGGGCAATAGAGATACTTGATGCACTCAATTACCTTCATAATCAATCACCGCCTGTAATATACAGGGACTTAAAACCACCCAATATTATGATCCGCCATTCTGACAGAAGGGCAATGCTTATAGATTTTGGTATAGCAAGAACTCTTGACACGGAAGGGCAGAATACCATGACAATCGTAGGAACACCTGTCTTTGCACCGGAAGAACTTATTGCAGGTAAGCCTGAGCCAAGAACCGATCTCTATTCACTCGGTGCAACCATGCACTGTCTCCTTTCAGGCACAGTTCCACAAAGACCTTTTGAATTCCCGTCTTTAAAAGAATTTAATGTGAATGTATCACAGGAACTTGAAGATATAATTATGTGTTCTCTTTCACGGAGGCCTTCTGACAGATATGTAAATGCAAAACAGATGAAAGACGCTCTGGAGAAAATGAGTTCCTCCGGACAGGTTCCTCAGACGGTAATTCCGGTTATGCCGGGAACATTAGTTTCTGCCATCCCTGGAACTGTAGTTTCTACCACACAGAGAACGGTAATATCTGCCACACCGCAGATCACACAGGCAGGAACTGCGGTAAATATTGCAAAAACTGTACCGGGAATAAAAGAACCAACTCTTATAGGCCATACAATCCCTTCTGTCGGCCCTGCCGTCGTTGCTAAAGGATCTAACATGAAGATCATTTCAATAATAGCAGTGATAATAATTGCCGGTATAATCTTATACTATAATTTTGCTTCCGATCTGTCCGGTAAAGCTCTGTCTCTTTATAAAGATGGAAAATATGAAGAAGCAATTAAATATTACGATAAAATTTTAACAGGAGATAAAAAGAATATTGACGCTTTAAACAAAAAAGGTGAATGTTTTTCGGCGCTGAAAAAATATGATGAAGCTATTAAATGTTTTGAAGAAGCATTAACTATTGATAAATCATCTGTGTTACTGTGGAATAATAAAGGAGATGCCCTCTTTGAAGAGAAAAAATACGAAGAAGCTATGGAATGTTTTGATAAGGTTCTGGAAATCGAACATGGAAATTCCTATGCAAAAGACCGGAAAAATATAGTGTTGAAAAATCTATGTGAGGATTGGAACAACAGGGGAACTTCATTACTTGAAGAGAAAAAATATGATGAGGCTATAAAGTGGTTTGATAAAACCTTGAAGGCCAGTCCTGACGATGGTGACGCAAAAGAAAAAAAAGATGTAGCTTTAAAGAGGATGGAAGAAAATGGCACTTCTCCGGGAGATGAGGCACTGAGAAAGGCTGAAGAATGGAACTATAAAGGTGGTTCTTTCCTTAAAGAAAAAAAATATGATGAATCTATTCAGTGTTTCGATAAAGCCTTACATTATAATAGCAGAATGGATAAAGCTATGGCCAATAAAGGAATTGCTTTATTTAAACAGAGAAAACATAAAGAAGCGATAGAATGTTTTGATAAAGCCCTTGAGATTGATCCGAAAAACGGACAGACATGGTTTAATAAAGGTGTTGCCTGTCATACACAGGGAGATCTGGAAAATGCAAAAAAATGTTATAATAAGGCAAAGGAGCTTGATGGGAGTATAAAGATACCAGTGATCAGTGACCAGTGACCAGTGATGGTGATTAACTACTGGTAACTGGTAACTGTTCACTGCTCACTGAATTTAAGGAGGTTATTTATTATGAAAACTATATTTATAATTTTATTTATTCTTTCTTTCTTACCATGCCCATATGTTTATGCCTCTGAACCGGATTTGTTTGAATCTATAAATAACAAAAATTCCTCTCTGTCTGTTGAAGTAAAAAGTGATAAAAGTGATAATACTGCCTTTGTCGGAGATGAAATTATCTTTTACATGACACCGTCGAAGGATTGTAATGTTATCCTGATTATGGGATACAGCTCAGGAGAATATGAAATTATATTCCCTAATTCCTCTCATCCTGATTTTGAGTGCAGTGAAGGAACTGTTTATGAAATTCCGGGATTTAACATGGAAAAAATAGTTCTGGAAGGGCCTGAAGGAACAGTAAGGCTTAAAGCTATAGGAACAGACAGAGAAGATGTTTTTATAAAATTTCCTGAATTATCAGAAGGAAAGATAAAAAACCTCCGGGATTTTGCCGGAAAATTAAAGGAACATCTTGATAAAATACCGCAGGAGAACTGGACTTCATCGGATCTTGAAATCAGTCTGAAGAATAAGAATCTAAAACCTGTGGTAAATTCTTCTTTCAATACAGATTCTGCTGTAGACTATTATAAACAGGGTAAAGCCTATTATGATAGCAAGGAATATGATAAAGCAATAGAACAATTCGAAAAAGCTTTAAAAGCTTCACCTGACAGTATTGTTATTTATTACGCCACAGGTCTCTGTTATCAGGCAAAGGGAGATTTTAAAAATGCCCTTTCCTGTTATAAAAAATGTATTGACTGCGGCATAAAGGAAAGAGACTGTTATGTAAGAGTAGGAGAAATGTATGATCAGGCAGGAAATAAGAAGGAAGCCTATTTAAGATATAAAAAAGCACTCAGGATTACAGAAGGATATAAAGATATAGGTAATATTACAGTCACAGATATTACTCCTGAGAAATTTTATAATATTGCCGTTAAATGTAAAGATAATCCGAAAAATATAAAAAATATACTGGAACTTACAAATATATATGAACAGAGCGGAGATTATAAGGCAGGTAATTATTATCTTAAAAAACTGCTTGTTGAGGCCATACCACTTTACAAGCCATATAAAATTGAAGAAGATAAACCTCCTATGCCGGAAAAACCTGTTCCTCCTGTCGTGTATTCCGAACCGGCAGTTTATTATGAACCTGCCGTTTATACTGATTATGCTCCCTATGTTCAGCCCTATATACCTCCTCCTCCGCCGGATTTTATGGTGCAGTAGTTACGCATTTTGTCATTGCGAGGAGCAAAGCGACGAAGCAATCCCAATGGGTTTATGTTGTTATAATGGGATTGCTTCGCTTTGCTCGCAATGACTGATTCCTCATTGTTTTTTGCGTAAGTCCTGATAAAAAACAGGTTACTTTTTTTATGGTACAATAAAAAATAACAGGTCTCATACTGAAATAATCATATGAAACCTGTTTACATTACTTATTTCTTAATATGATCTTCTACAGTCTTTAATAATACTTCCGGTTTTATGGGTTTTTCCAGCACTGCCTTTACAGGGAGCCAGTCTTCGTCAGGTTCAAAACCGAAAGGAAGGTTCATTTCATGTCTTATACCGGTTACCAGTATAATAGGTATGCCTTTTGTCTTTTCTTCTTTATTCAGACTCCTTGCCACATCAAAACCTTCTGTCTTTCTTGTCATCATAACATCAAGAAGAATTATATTGGGTGGATCATTTTTTGCTTTTTCCAATCCTTCTTCTCCGTCAGGAGCATGGTTTACTTCATAACCTTTTGCTTCCAGTAAGTTAGTCATAGCATCCACTAAATCAGGATCATCGTCAATTATAAGGACCTTACTCATTTAGTTCCCTCCTTTGTATTAGCTTTCAGCATTTCAGCATTTCAGCATGTTTCACTGACCTGTGACTGTCCGACCTGCTGACATGCTGACCTGCTGATTGCTACAAGATTATTGTAATTTATTTTCTATAACTTTTCAATATCTTAAGTACACTCTTTGGTGTTAAATTACCATATATTTTATCATCTATCATTATGACCGGTGCAAGGCCGCATGCTCCCAGACATCTTGCTTCCTGCAGGGTAAATAAATTGTCTTCGCTTGTGCCTCCTACTTCTATGTGCAGATCCTCTTTTATGGCATTCAATACCTTATCGGCACCTTTAATATAACAGGCTGTGCCGAGACATACTGAAATTAAATGTTTCCCTCTCGGTTTGAGAGTAAAATAATGATAAAAAGTAGCTACACCCCATATGTGAGATGTCGGTATATTCATTGTAATAGCAACTTCATCCATTACTGCTCTATCAAGGTATCCATAAAGATCCTGGGCTTTATGCAGTATTCCTATAAGATAGGATTCAGGATGAGGTTTATGTTTAACCTTATCCATAAATTCCCTTAATTCAATCATCTTTTCCTCATTTAGATCAATTTTCGTGTCAATCATGTTATCTACACTCCTAATCAGTTATCAGTTACCAGTTACCAGTTACCAGTGAAGTATTAGCTGTTATCACCGGTCACCGGTCACTGGTCACTGGTCACTCTTAATATTTCGCTTTAACATCTTTAGAAATTATACCTTTTGGCTCATGAGGTTTATAATGGGTATGTAATAATTCATGAGACAGAGGACTGAGAGGTCTACCGAGAAATTCCCTGTAGATTCTCTGTATGTCAGGATTTGCATGACTTCTTCTGAAGGTTCTCTGCCTGTCAATATTATATAAAGCTTCAGCTCTTTTCTTTAGCAGTTCTTCATCAAGAGGCATTGAATTGGAACCTGCATATGGCTGGCCTCCTCCGCCGATACATCCGCCGGGGCAACCCATTATTTCAATAAAGTGGTATTTTTTCGGATCCTGCCTTACCATTTCAAGAAGGGTATTTGCATTGCCAAGGCCATGTGCTACGGCGACTCTTATTTCCTTGCCATCCATTATGACTTTCCCTTCTTTTATGCCTTCAAATCCTCGTAAATTCTCAAATTCTATGTCAATAAGCGTTTCGGCAGTATACAGTTCATAGGCAGTACGTAAAGCTGCTTCCATAACTCCTCCCGATACGCCGAATATTGTTCCCGCACCTGATGATAATCCGAGAGGTCTGTCAAAGCTTTCACCTTTTATATTGACAAAATCTATACCTGACGATTTTATCATCCATGCGATTTCTCTTGTAGTTACAACATAATCTGTAGCCTGTAAACCTCTTATCATAAGTTCCGGTCTTGCTGCTTCATATTTTTTTGCAGTACAGCACATTATGGCAACATTCAGGATATTTTTAGGATCTGCTTTTATTTTATCGGCAAAATAAGTCTTTGTCATAGAACTTAACATAGACATAGGAGACTTGCAGGTTGAAACATTTTCCAGTAAATCGGGATAAAACTGCTCAACACATTTCATCCATGCACTTGAACAGGATGTAATCATAGGCAGTTTCCCGTTGCCCTGGAGTCTGTCCAGAAATTCACTTGCTTCTTCCATTATGGTAAGATCTGCTGAAAATTGCGTGTCAAATACATAGTCAAAACCGAGCTTCCTTAAAGCTGCTACCAGATTATGTTCCATGTTTAAACCGGGTTCAAGGTCAAATCCTTCTCCTATGGCAGCCCTTACAGAAGGGGCAAACTGCGCTATTTTTACAAGCGATTTGTCGCCAAGTTTCCCGAAAAGATCCTGTGTATAATTCTTTTCAACAAAGGCGGCAGTGGGACATACATTTATACACTGACCACAGCCGGTACAGACGCTATCTTTAAATGGCATTTCATAGGCAGGCATGACAACAGTTTTAAATCCTCTGTGAGCATAACGAAGGGCATTTACTTTCTGAATCTCGGAACATATTCTTATACATCTGCCGCAGAGAATACATTTATTCGGATCTCTTACTACGGAATGAGATGAAAGATCCTTTTCATAATGCTTCTTTTCACCTTCGAAATGTCTGTGTCTTATTCCTATTGCATAGGCAAGTCTCTGAAGCTCACAATTTCCGTCTCTTTCACATATATGACAGTCTTCCGGATGGTTGTCAAGTATAAGTTCTACTATATCCCGTCTTGCAGTTCTGAGCTCCTTTGTGTTAGTATGGATTCTCATACCGTCTTTTACCGGGAATGTACACGATGCGGCATAATTTCTCATGCCTTCCACTTCAACAATACAGACTCTGCAGGCACCTTCAATTGACAGCTGCGGATGATAGCAGAGACGGGGGATATGAAACCCCAGTTTGTCTGCACACTGCATTATCGTCTGTCCATCCTCTACCTTATAGGGATTATTATTTATATAAATAGTAATTTCACTCATAAGATTATCTCTCCTTATACCTTGCTTATGGCTCCGAATTTACATGTATCAAAACATAGTCCGCATTTAATACATTTTTCTATGTCTATGATATGCTTCTTCTTCGGAGTACCGGATATTGCCGTTACGGGGCAGACTTTTTTGCAGGCACCGCATCCAATGCATGAGTCGTTTATTTCATAACTGATCATGGACCTGCAGGCCCCTGCCCGACATTTCCTGGATTTTATATGTTCTTCATATTCAATTCTGAAATTTTTAAGTGTACTTAAAACCGGATTCGGTGCTGATTGACCGAGACCGCAGAGGGAAGACTTCTTTATCATAGTTGCCAGTCTTTCCAGTTTCTCTATATCCCCTTCTTTACCGTTCCCTTCTGTAATCCTTGTAAGTATTTCAAGCATTCTCTTTGTACCTTCTCTGCAGGGAGTACATTTACCACACGATTCATCCTGGGTAAATTCCAGGAAATACCTTGCAATGTTTACCATACAGGACGTTTCATCAATAACAATCATACCGCCTGAACCCATCATCGCTCCCGCATTTACCAGTGATTCATAGTCTACTTTTGTGTCCAGGTAGTCTTCTGAGAGACATCCCCCTGAAGGGCCTCCTATCTGAACTGCCTTAAATTTTTTAGTGCCCGGAAGACCTCCCCCTATATCATATATGATTTCTCTCAGTGTTGTCCCCATCGGAATTTCTATAAGACCGTTGTTTTTTACCATTCCTGCAAGAGCAAAGACTTTAGTTCCTTTACTTTTTTCAGTTCCTATGGAACTGTACCAGTCTGCTCCGTCCAGTATTATGACAGGTATATTGGCCCATGTTTCTACATTGTTAATAACAGTTGGTTTGCCGAAAAGACCTCTCTGTGCAGGGAAGGGAGGTTTCGGTGTCGGCATACCGCGGGAACCTTCTATTGAGTGTATGAGAGCTGTTTCTTCTCCGCATACAAAAGCTCCTGCTCCCAGTCTTATTTCTATATCAAAAGAGAAATTGCTTCCCAGTATATTTTCTCCGAGGAAACCTTCTTTTCTTGCATCTTCTATGGCTTTCTGTAGTCTCTTTATGGCAAGAGGATATTCTGCTCTGATATATATAAAACCTTTCTTTGCACCTATGGCATATCCTCCTATAATCATTCCTTCCAGAATCGTATGAGGATCCCCTTCTATGGCGCTTCTGTCCATAAAGGCTCCCGGATCTCCTTCATCTGCATTACATATGACATATTTTTCTTCACCTGCTTCTTTTGCCGTCAGTTCCCATTTGAGCCCTGTAGGGAAGCCTGCTCCTCCTCTGCCCCGAAGTCCTGCTTTTTTAACTTCTTCTATAACCTGGCCGGGAGCCATTTCACTGAGAATTTTTGCGATTGCTTCATAACCCTTTACTGAAAGATAATCTTCTATACTTTCAGGATCTATAATACCGCAGTTTCTGAGTGTGACTCTCATCTGTTTTCCGAAGAAATTGACATCTCCGAAAATACGGAAGAAACGATTGTACAGATGGTCATCTTCTATAGCAAGCCTTGCTACGGGATTATTTTTTACTATATGTTCCTCTATTATTTCAGGTATATCTTTACCGGTTAGTCCTCCGTAAAGGGTATAACCCGGATTTATTATCATAATAGGGCCTTTACCGCACATGCCAAGACATCCAGAGATAATAATATTAACTTTCCCAGTAAGGCCATGTTTCGCCAGTTCTTTTTCTATGTCCCCTTTAATATTGCCTGAACCCTGTTTCATACAGGTTGGACCTTTGCATAATATAATTTCTGATACAGTTCCCTTTGTATTTGTTTCCATAGTTATATACCTCGCTATTTAATAGTCCATTCTTCTATTTTTTCACCTTTTTTAAGGTGCTTTTCTATTATGTCAGCTGCCATTTCTTTTGTAACATTTCCGTATTTAACAGGTATTTTACCTTCTTCCACTACCTCTACGGTAGGTTCCAGGTTACACCTTCCTGCACAGCCTTTCTGACTCAGATAAACGTCAACAAGGCCGTGTTGTATGGCTGTCTGAAATACCTCCATAACTTCTTTTGAGCCGGCAGCTATTTCACATGTTGCCATTCCCACATAGACCCTTTTTGTAGAAAGATATCCCTTTGCTATAATTCTTGCTATGGCTTCAGACCTTTTCTTTTTAATAATATCCAGTGGAGTCAAAACTTAACATCCCCTTTCTAATGTGAATATAAACGAATTTCCCTTTTCTCCCGGTTCAACCCATATATTTCCGCCATGTTTTTCAATTATGTCCTTTGTTACAAACAGACCGAGTCCTGTCCCTCTTACTTTTCTTTTTTGCTGGGATTCGAGACGGGAAAATTTCTTAAAAAGTTTCCCTTTATCATCTTCTTTTATCGGTATACCGTCATTATATACCTTTACTTCTATTTTAGATTCTTTTATGGAAGATGTGAGTATAATTTTTCCATCTTTAGAACCGTATTTTATGGCATTTCCTACGAGATTATTTGCCACTATGGCCAGTAAATCTGCATCACCCTTCAGTTTTATATCCTTATTTATATCATCTATAATTTCCATGCCTTTTTCACTTGCCTGTTTAGAAAAAGCTTCCACTGAAACAGAAAATACATCTTCTTTGAGGAGCAGATCTATTTTACTTATTTTAATCTCACCTTTTTCTATTCTGCTCAGATTAAGGAAATTTTTTACAGTTGCTTCAAGATAATCAAGATTTCTTGTTATAGAATCAAGAGCTTTCCTCTGTTTGAAATTGATGAGTCCCAGGAACCCATCCCTTACAGTATAGGCATTTAATATGGTTGAAGCCAGAATCCCTTTCAATTCATGGGCTACAAAACCTATTAAATCAAGATAACTTTTGTTCAATTCTTTGAGTTTCTCATTTCCTTCTTCAAGTTTCTTTCTTTTACCTTCAAGCCTTTCCGCCATCATATTAAAAGCTTCGTCAAGCTGTGTAAGCTCTTCCAGGGAAGTAACTGTTTTAACTCTGTAATCCAGATCTCCTCCGGCAAATCTTGACGTTGCATTGAGTAAATCATTGATTGGTTTTGAGATGCTTTCTGCCAGTATATAAGAAAGTATTGCTGCAATCATTGTCGCAAGTGCTATGAGTGAAATAATACCGAAAAGTATATCCCGTGACATATCGCGGAATGGTGCTTCCAGGATCCCTACATACAATATGCCTATAACATGACCGTTTATATCTTTTATGGGTTCGTAAGCAGTAAGATACCAGTCTGTTACTACAAAAGCCCTGGCAACCCAGGTATTGCCTTCTTCTACAACTTTTTTATAAACTGCTTCGGAAACCCTTGTTCCTATAGCTCTATTTCCTTCTTTGTCCAGAACGTTTGTTGCTATCCTTATATCATCCTGAAATATAGTTACAGTTCCCATAGGTTTTTCATTATAGAATTCTTTTTCAAAGACCAGATTCCTTGCTCTGTCGACTATACCGTTGTTATTGTTAATAACTCTTCCTCCGTAGATAATATATTTATTTTTACCTGAACTTTCGGTTACAGGCAGAGCATATTCCACTGTCATGGCATTTTCCAGAACCTTTAACGTACCCGGTCTTGCCTGTTCTGTGTCCTTTACCTGTATTTTTATCTTTTCGTAAAGACCATCGTGGATTTCAAGGAGTTCTTCTCTGGATATAATTCTTATACCTCCAAGTCCTCTGTTCTGCCTTAATGCTTCACGGGCAATATCACTTTTTATATTGTTTTCATCAGGTTTAACTATATAAAGGTAATCCAGTTCCAGTTTTTCTTTAATTATGTCAGGATTATCTCTGTCTGAGATAAGAGTGAATTCTGTTCTGTATGTATCAATATCCCTTACATATACAGCTCTTGCAGTATTGAGCCTTACCTTCACTTCTTTCTGTGCTCTTTCTATAATGTCTTTTTCTACTATATAGTAAACCATCAGGGATTTTGATATACCCAGTACAAGTATGATAGAGAGAAAAGATAATAATAATCTGGATTTAATCGTATTCACAGATTTTTCCCCCTGTTTTTTCTCCTGCATTGACAAAATATATCAGATTCTCAAGCTCCATTACAACATTGACATTGTTTATTATTATATCAGGTGTACTTCTCAGCCTTATGGGGGCAAAATTTAATACACCCTTTATACCGGCGCCTGCCATGAGATTGAAAACCTGCTGTGCAGATGTGTCAGGTACCGTAATAATACCTATTTTTATATTATTTTTTTTTATGTAATCTTTCATTTTTTCTAGAGGTAGAACCGGTACATCTGTTTCTTCGTTATATTTCTGCGGATCTATATCGAAAGAGGCTACTATCTTTATACCTTCCTCTTCAAAACCATTATACTTTACCAGAGCACTTCCTATTTTTCCGACTCCTGCAAGTATTACGTGCTTGACTTCATTTTTTCCTAGAATATGATTTAATTTCTCAATAAGATCATCTATTTGATAACCGCCTTTTTTATTCCCCGTAATACGTGAGAGTGAAAAATCTTTTCTTACCTGAAGGGCTGTTACTCCTGTGGCATCTGCCAGATTGTTCGATATAACCCTTATAAGCCCCATAGACTTCAATCTGTAAAGTACATTTCTGTATCTTGATAATCTTACAATGCAATTTTTATTGGTAACCATAATATTCTCCTGCTTCACATTATATCCTGTTTATAATAACATAATCCTGTTTTTTGTCAAGATATTTTGTTCATAAAATCACATAATATTGTATATCTAAATGTAATCTATCTTACAATATTACTTTTTTGTTCAAAAAAAATTTTTAATGTGATTTATCTTACATTATTGTGGTGAAAAACCTATACTTTTACAATTTTTAAAATCTGCAAAAGTATAGTAATAATTAAATTCTATTATTTATTTTCTTATACTGCCGATATCATTTTTTAGAAAGACATATCTGTCAGAATTTTAATTAACAATTGACTATTAGAATTTTTTCAGTTAAAATAACCGTCAACATATTTTTCAGAAAGGAGCGCGGTTTTCCCTGAATATTCCGGATAATCTGTCAGAGATCGCTACTATGGACGGATTATTCATCCCGTTACGCTTTATGCGTTACGTCTGAGGATATTCTAAATTCAGATGCCGTATTTAAGTAATGAGTCAATTCAGACATGTTAAAGTCCCGGAGGGAGATTTAATTCAAATTAAGGATGGAAAAAGAATAGTAGGAGACAGACCTGTTATAGGCCTTCTTCGTGGTGATGGTACAGGTATTGATATTACCCCTGTTATGCAGTCAGTTGTGGAAGCTGCTGTCAATAAAGCCTATGGAGGAAAAAAATCAATAGCCTGGTGTCCCATATATGCCGGACTTGAAGGCTTTCTCAAATATGGGGAAGTATTACCGGAAGAAGCAATAGAAGCAATAAAATATTTAAAAGTAGCCATTAAAGGACCATTTACGACACCTGTAGGAGAGGAAACCCATGTATGTCTCTACTGTTCACATCAGCAGTATACAGGAGGAGAATGTGAGGAATGTCATAAACCTGACGGAGTTGCTCCGAGATTTCGTTCCGTAAATGTAAGATTTCGTCAATCTATGGATCTTTTCGCATGTGTAAGACCTGTTCAATATTTTTCCGGTGTGCCTGCACCAAATAAATATGCAGATAAGGTAAATTTTGTTATATTCAGAGAAAATACGGAAGATGTCTATGCCGGTCATGATTTCGAAAAAGGTTCTGAAGTTGCCAGGGCCATTATAGAACTGATAAAAGAAAAAACCGGCAAGGCCATAAGGGAAGACAGTGGCATAGGAGTAAAACCTATTTCTGAATTTGGGAGCAAAAGGCTTATAAGAAGCGCCATTCAGTGGGCTATAAGCCAGAAACTTCCTTCTGTTACAATTGTTCATAAAGGAAATATTATGAAATTTACAGAAGGTTCCTTCTGTAAATGGGGTTATGAGGTGGCAAAAGAGGAATTCGGCCATATTACTGTGCCGGAAAAGGAATTATGGAGTAAATATGAAGGTAAAATGCCGGAAGGAAAAATTTTAATAAAGGATCGTATTGCAGATTCTATATTCCAGCAGATTCAGACAAGACCTGACGAATACAGTGTTCTTGCTCTTCCGAATTTGAACGGCGATTATCTTTCCGATGCCGCTATAGCTCTTGTAGGTGGTCTTGGCCTTGGCCCCGGAGCAAATATAGGTGATGAATATGCACTGTTTGAAGCAACCCATGGAACTGCTCCGAAATATACCGGTCTTGATAAAGTCAATCCCGGCTCTTTAATACTTTCAGCCGTTATGATGCTTGATTATATAGGATGGCAGGAAGCAAGCCAGCTTATAGTGGAAGCTATGAAAAAATCCATAGTTGATGCTCATGTAACCTATGATCTTGCCCGTTTGATGGAAAAAGACGGCAGGGCAGATGTTCATGAATTATCCTGTTCAGGTTTCGGTAAAGCAATAATCGATAGACTTTAATGTTGTGAGCGTTCAGCTATCAGTACTCAGCTTTCAGGGAAAATATATATTCAACTGATAGCTGTTAGCTGACTGCTGAACGCTATATATAATTTTCAGGGAGGGATTTTCTATGCATAAAATATTTGACAGAGAGATTAAATTTCCGATTCTTATAGGCATCTGTGGTGGAAGTGGTTCTGGTAAATCTGAGTTTGCCCAGAATATAGCTTCAGAAATAGATGACCTTGTTATTATTTCTACAGATAATTTCTACAGGGATCTGAGTTATATGTCGGAAGAAGAAAGAAAGAAAGTGGATTTCGACAAGCCTTCAAGTGTTGATATGGATGAGCTATATTATACACTTGCAAAGATTAAAAAGAATAATCTCAGTGAAATAGCTATTCCCAAATATGATTTTAAAGATCATGTAAGAAGTAAGGATAAAAAAATAGTTACCATAAAGAAAATAGTTATTATTGAAGGGCTTTTTATCTTTACAGATGAAAGGGTAAGAGATCTATTTGATTATAAAATTTTTGTTGATTCCGCGTCAGGTGAGAGGCTTGCAAGAAGGCTTGACAGAGATGAAAAGGTAAGAGGCAGGGATAAAATGGATATTGTTGATCAGTGGAGAAGAAATGTAGAGCCAGGATTTCAGAAACATATAAGATTTACCAAATCCTATGCTGATTTTGTCATTAATTCCCGTTTCGAAGAACCTATAGATCAGCCTTTTTTGCAGAAACCACTTCAGGTTTTCGTATCTGCATTGAAATATATGTTAAAAAAATAAGATTTTTATATCAGTCAGTCCTGTGTTTATATGATGTATGTTCCTCGCGTCACGCGTCACAGCTATTATTTATAATGTTCGTTCCAGGGCATAGGTGTGGTAAGAGGGTTATAATCAAAAGGATCATCTATTTTACCGGTAGGTCGTGGTGTGGCATTCCAATTTTTACTGACAGGATATTTTCCCGGTTGAAAGTCCAGTCCGTCAGGTTTTACAATAATAATAGGTTTCCCTATAACATCATTGAATATATAACTTATATGCAAAAAATTCAGACTATCAATAACAGATATATATAAAGTCTGATATTGATCCAATCTTAAAAAATCGTCTGGAAGAATCTCTTTATTCACTATAAATTTTCCTGTAGAATAATCATAATAAGAGTTTAGTCCGAGTTTTTTTAAAAAATCTTCTGCAGGAACATATAATTTTTTTGAAGTATCATCAAAGGTTATATTCCCATTAAAGGGTTTATCTTCAATAGAAAGAGGATAGGGATATTCATTTACAAGAGATATGCCCTGAAGGGATTTTACATCTCTAATAATATTAACAGTGCTGGCTATTAAAGGAGTAGGCATTGCATTCTTTTCTATGGAAAGCTTATATTCATTTAATTCATGTTCATATTGTTTTTTTCTGTCTCCCTCTGATAAATTTATAAGAGTAGTTAAAATACTTTTATATTTCTTCATTTGATTTTGTGTATAGAATATTGTTTTTGCTTTTTCAAGCCAGTTTATACTCAGATCTGTCTGACTCAGATAATAATAGCATCTTGCTATGCCGTAATATGCCAGACCCAGTTCAGGATTTAGTTGTATTGATTTTTTATAGTTTTTTATTGCGCCATAGTAATCCTTTTTATATTGATAGGCATTACCCATTAGAAAATAAGCAGTGAAAGAGGTCTTATTTTTCCCTATGGCTTTCTGTAATACAGTTATTGCACCATCATAGGAGCCCTGATTTGTCAGATCTATTGCTTTTTGAAGAAATGCTTCTATATCTTCTGATGCAAAAATATTAATGGTTATGTAATTTAGAGCTATAATTATAATAAGCAAATAAATATATGTTTTTTTCATAATTTTCTTTCGTGACGAGAGGATTGGATATGGGTCTTGACCTTTATTATATATTATCATAATCTGCTATGTATGTCCAATATAAAAAGGGATTTTCCTGGTTCGGCAGAAATATTTATATGAGAATCGTTAAATGTGAAGAGTGAAGAGATGAATATTTTTTCATTTTTCGTTGTGCCACCCGGTCATAGCAGTTAGTTTCATAACAATGGCCATAATCGATTCGGTTACAACAAAGAATGAGAGGCTATTCCTCCCGTCACGTGTTACGCGTTACGGATTATAAGGAGATGAATTTATTTGTTTTTCAATCCAGGCACAGTTCTAAACGGCAGGTATGTAATAAATAAAATTCTCGGTCATGGTGGGATGGGCGCAGTATATCTTGCAACACATGTCAATCTCGGTACAGAATGGGCTGTAAAACAATTACTTGATCTCTTCGGGTCTGATGCAGATAGCCAGAATGAAAAACTGCGTGCAATAGAACAGTTTAATATAGAAGCGAAAATGCTGGCCAGACTGGATCATATAAATCTTCCTAAAGTTATAGATTTTTTTGAAGACAGTGGTTCTTATTTTCTTGTTATGGAATTTATAAGAGGTAGAACCCTTGGCGAAGTTGACAGAGAAAATATCGGGCTTTTACCGGTAGAAAAAATACTTTCCTGGGCAATACAACTCTGTAATGTTCTGGATTATCTTCACAATCAGAAACCACATCCTATAATATTTCGTGATATGAAGCCTGAAAATATCATGATTACTGATAATAATACAATAAAACTTATAGATTTCGGTATCGCAAAGATTTTTAATCCTGCTTCCCAGACAGGGACTATAATAAGAGGTACAGGCACTCTGGCTTTCTGCCCTCCCGAACAATACGGAACATCCGGCACAGATCCAAGAAGTGATATATATTCACTCGGAGCCACTGTTTATGTCCTTCTTACAAAACAGAAATGTCCTGTGTCTATAGACAGGCTTATTAATAAAGCTCCTTTGCCTTCCATGAAAAAGTTCAATCCCGGTGTAACATCAATACTTGAACAGTGTATATTAAAAGCTATGGAACTGGACAGAGAAAATCGATATCAGACAGTTCTGGATATGAAAAAAGATCTGGAAGTGTGTATGGAAATAAATCAGGCTTTAATACCGGATGATATTCAATTCCCATCTCCTTCTTCCGGCGTTTTACAACAGTCATCTGCCTTCTGGGATATTCATTATCCTCACAGTATTGCTCTTGATATATCAGGAAATATTTATATAAGCGATAAAAGAAATATTATCCAGAAATTTGACTGTCATGGAAATTTTATAAGTAAATGGCATATTATTATAGAGAAGGAAACAACCTGTCCTCCGTCTATTGCAGTGGATAGCAGTGGAAATCTTTATACCCTTATTATGGAATGTAATTATGTAGAGAAGTTTGATCCTTACGGAAGCAGTATAAAGAAATGGGGAGTAAAAGGGAACAATGACGGAGAATTTATCTGTCCCTGTGATATTACAGTTGGAGAGGAAGACAACATCTATATAGTTGATACAGGAAATAATCGTATCCAGAAATTTGATTCTTCCGGTAATTTTATAACTGCCTGGGGACAGTGCGGAGTTGAAAAGGGACAATTTAATTATCCCAGAGGAATCGCCGTTGATAGTTTCGGTAATATTTATGTTGCAGATACTGGAAATTGTCTCGTTCAGAAATTTGATGGTCAGTGGAATTTTATTATAAACTGGGGAGGTAAGGGAACAGGGAAAGGGAAGTTTAAACACCCTGTATCTCTAATATGGGATCAGGCAGGATATGTATATGTTATAGATGACTGGCTTGATAATATACAGAAGTTCGACCTGTGGGGGAATTTTATATCTTCTCTGGACAGAAATATCTTTATAGATGATAATTTTATTGCTCTCTCAGATGGAGCGGTAGATGGAGCAGGAAATGTTTATCTGGTAAACAAAGGAAAACATATTATACAGAAATTCTCTTCTGATGGAACTTTTGTAACAAAGTGGGGAAAACCTGAGGCAGTGAGCAGTGAACAGTGACCAGTGACCGGTAAAGCTTATTTATATTTTATAGCATGGTCTTTTACATTAAACAGGATTTACGCATTTTGTCATTGCGAGGAGCGAAGCGACGAAGCAATCCTGATAGTTTTCAGTATACCAGTGGGATTGCTTCGCTTCGCTCGCAATGACTGGTTTTTACTTATTTTTTGCGTAAGTCCTGATTAAACTATAAATTTATGGTAACTGATAACTGTTCACTGATAACTGGTCACTGATTAACTGGTCACTGATTAACTGACAGTTCCAGAATAGCCCTTGCAAGTTTATCGGAATTATGCCTTACAAGATCTGTCTCACTTATAAGATCGTCTGTAATCACGTTAACTCCGAGACCTGTAATATTCTTCAGATCCAGTTCGACTGGATAGGCTCTCTGTGCCTGATATTTATGGAGTAACTGATGGGGTATTTTTTTATTAAGAAGAACATAATCAAAGATCGCATAGCCTGTATGAGCAAAAATAGTTTTTATATGATCACCTGCCGTAAAACCATCTGTTTCACCTGGCTGGGTCATAACATTACATATATATATTTTTATGGCCCGCGATGTTTTTATATTATTACATATTTCAGATACAAGTAGATTTGGTATAACACTTGTATAAAGACTGCCAGGACCGAATATAATAGCATCGGCTTCTTTTATGGCTTCTATGACTTCATGCTGTGGTTTGGGATTGTGTGGTCTCAAAAAAACCTTTCTGATAGTACCTTTTGAGGCAGTAATACTTGTTTCTCCTTCGACTATAGTCCTGTCTTCCATTTCTGCCATAAGCACTACAGTATCAAGTGTGGCAGGAAGAACCTTTCCTTTTATAGCAAGAACTTTACTGCATTCTTTTATGGCTTTATCAAAATCACCTGCCACTTCTGATAATGCTACCAGAAATAGATTGCCGAAGTTATGTCCTTCCAGATCCTTTACATTATGAAAACGATATTGGAAGAGATCTGCCATGAGTGATTCCGATGCAGACAGAGCTACAAGGCAGTTTCTTATATCACCGGGAGGTATGATGCCCATGTCCTTTCTGAGCCTGCCGGAACTGCCTCCGTCATCTGATACTGTTACTATAGCAGTTATATGTTCCGTATAATGTTTCAGACCGCGAAGCAGGGTAGATAGTCCTGTCCCTCCCCCTATGACAACTACTTTTATATGTTTGTATAATTCTACATGTTTATTTTTCATAATTTTAATGGTTATTGGTTCAGCTTTTAACTGCAGTAAACTCTGTAATCTATATTGGGAAATATATTATCTCTTCTCTCAAGTAACTCCAACTGTGTACTATTGATCTTCCCATTTTTTATTTCTTCATAAAGCTGATAGAGTCTGCTTAAATGTTCTCTTGTACGCTTGATGGCATATTCTACAGTAGTCCCGCTTCTCATTATAAAAGCCCAGTCACTGCTCTGAGCCAGGAGAAGTTCTCTTGCACACTGGTTAAGAGCCCGCCTTTTTACTTCGTCTATTGTATCGTTTCTGTATATATTTGCAAGTTCTATCATTTTTTCTGCCCCTCTGTGAAGATGTCTGTATATCCAGTCATTTGTTTCATTGAGCCAGTATTCATTATAGCCCTTGTGCCCCCAGCTTGAACTGGAAGGTACTGCAACCTGATGAGTGGGATATTTTTCAAGATATTCTACTGCTGTGACAGGAAGGATTTTTCCCTGGATTTGCATAACTCTGAATACCTGTTCAAGAAAGTGAGGACCTTCAAACCACCAGTGGCCATAGAGTTCTGCATCATAGGGTGATACGACAAGGGGAAGAACCTTGAGATTATTGCTCCAGTATTCTATTTGCCCGGTTCTGGTTTTAACAAAATGTTCTCCATGAATTCTGGCCTTTTCAAGGGCTTTATGGTAATTATAAGGCTTTTTTTCCGAAAGTTCTACAGTATCTCCTGTAACTCTGTAATACTTTATACCGGTATTTATTCTTATTCCGCTTTCATGTATGTAAGGTTTTATATATTCCTCAGGCAGATCATATCCTGTATCTCTGTAAAATTCCCTGTAATCAACATCACCGGGATATCCACCTTTTGAACTCCATACCTGCCTTGAAGATTCCATGTCTCTTGCGAATACTGCCACTCCGCACGGGGTATAAACAGGAGCATAAGTTCCGTATCTGGGTATGGGATTTGAGAAAAAAAGTCCGTGAGAGTCTACAAAGAAAAATTTTATACCGTAATGTTTGAGTATTTCGTCATCACCGGGATTGTAGCCGCATTCTGGAAGCCATATCCCTCCGGGAGGTCTCCCTATGGTCATTTTATGGTTGTTTACAGCTACTTCTATCTGGGCTTTTACACATTCTCTGTGTATTCCTATAAGGGGGAAGAAACCATGAGTGGCACCACATGTCATTATTTCAATGTTTCCTCTGTCCTGAAAATTCTTAAATGCTCCTACAATATCCCTCTTATAATCTTCCAGATAAATTTTATGGAATTTTTTCAGCAGTTCATTATATATGATAGCTGTATTATGAAATTCAGGTTCTTTTTCTGTTCTTGTCAGTTCTTTTTCTGTAAGCTCTATAAGTTTTTCAAGATGCAACTGAAATCTGTCACGAAGAAGTATATCGTTTAACATGTTAACAAGAGGTGGTGTCAGAGACATGGTAAGACGAAAACGGACTCTGTCTCTTTCAAGTCGTTCGAACATCTGCAATAATGGGATATATGTTTCTATTATGGCTTCATAGAGCCATCTTTCCTCAAAGGAATCCTTATATTCAGGGTGCCTTACAAAAGGAAGATGGGCATGAAGCACAAGCATCCAGTAACCTTTTTCCATAATTTTCATACCTTATATGCGTGATGCGTGATGGGCGTTTAGTTAAGCGCCCCTACCGGTCGTCAGAGCCTTCACCTTTCACGACTCAACAACTTGGACTGCTGAAGGGAAAGTGTTTCTCTTCAAGAAGTCTTTCCTGGAATAAGTCTCTAATATGAGGAGGAAGTTGCAGGATTTTCCAGATAGTATGATAGCTGTCAATTTTCTGAGCAAGTTTGTAAATGTGTGGTACTTCTTTTTCCAGCTTTTCATGAAATAATATTTTTATATCAGGAGAAAAATCTGCAAATTCCCATTGTATTTCTTCTCTATGAATTTTTTGTACAAGTCTGAATCTGTCCTGTCCCTCCAGACCTTTATCTTCTATTAACACCGGTATATTCTCCGGTACATGAGAAAGTTCGCCTGTCAATGCCAGTGGTTTCCATAAGATTTTTTCTTTATATTCTTTAGTTTCCTGAATATCTTCTCTTTTACATTCCTGAATAGCTTTTCTTATTTGAATGCTGTCGCTTTTACCCCGCTGAATATCTTCTCTTGCCCTGATTTTTTCGTAATATATGTTTTCTTTTTTACTTACCGGGGGGATTGTTTCCTTTTGAACTACTTCATCAGGTTTAATCTGTCTTGTTACAAGTAAATCAAAAGATACAAAAGGCACTGGTATAGGAGGCGGTGGTATCTCTCTTAATTGCTGTTTTCCTTCTTTTAATTCTATTTCAAACCATCCTTCTCCGGCTTTCTCATGTCTGTCAATTAATGATATACTCAGTGGCAATTTATCCGGTATAGAAGATGTTACAAGAGGTAAAAAATCACCTTTTACTGTTGAATATCCTATTTCCCCATAAAAAAGATTATAAGGAGCAGAGTAATCTATATACATACTGCATGTTTCATATGCTTCATCATTAACAACCTTTTCGAAACAATGAATGTCAGTGGATAGCCTGTATAATCTCAGTAATAATCCCTGATTATCTGATATATGAGAACCGGCCTTTTTTAGAGTCTCTTCTTTTGTTTGTTCCGTTATTTCCCAGTAACAATAGGAAGTAAACGGATCTCTCGGCAGAATTACAAGTCTGTCTTCTCCGTAAAATTCGGGTAACTCAGGTGCTTCAAGAAGTTCCTCTGAAATTTCTTCTTTTATCTCAAGAATTTTTTCAGGAGAAACAAATACATTCTCAGAACTACCAGGGCATTCATCCAGTCTGTATTCTACAATTTGCCACTCGGAGTTAACCTTCGTTTCGCTGCTTCTTACCTTTCTGGCAAAAGACCTCCTGTTTGTATCAGGCATTTGAAGTTCCTTTCAATCTGTTTATCCATTCAAATTTTTCAAGAAATTATCTTTACCCTCAAATGCTTTTATATCAATAGTCTTCATAAATTCCTTTACACCTTCTATAATTAAGCCTTTTTTTATGTAAGAAGAACCTATAGCACAGCATAGTGGCGGGTATGAAGGGCATTCTTTATAAAGTTTTTCATATTTTTTAATAACGTCGTCTATCTTACTTATATTCTTTTTAAGAGTATCTTTGCATTTAATAATTTCTTTATCTATATCTGGCATGGCTTCTCCTTTTGTCCCTTCTCTTTCTTTAAACTCCTGGATTGAGCCACTTTCTATACAAATTTCTGCTTCTATTTCTTTTTCTTCAATTTTTTCTTTAACCTTTTCACTTTTTTTATCTTCTTCCTGGAAGGTTTTCCCCGGTTCTGCCGTCTTTATCTCTTCAACTTCTTCTGTCTTTATCTCTTCAACTTCTTCTGTTTTTATCTCTTCAACTTCTTCTGTTTTTATCTCTTCAACTTCTTCTGTTTTTATCTCTTCAACTTCTTCTGTCTTTATCTCTTCAACTTCTTCTGTCTTTATTTCTTCAACTTCTGCCGTCTTTATTTCTTCAACTTCTGCCGTCTTTATTTCTTCAACTTCTTCTGTCTTTATTTCTTCAACTTCTTCTTCCACCGGGGCTTTTTCAATTTTTTCTAAATCCGACTCTTTTACTTCTATTTCTCTTGTTTCCATTTCGGGGGGTTCTATTTCTTTTTCTAAGATTTCTTCATATGGTATAGTTTCCTCTTCCAGTTCCTCTTCTTCCTCATCCATTTCGATCCCAAGACCAATTCCCATGGCTTCTTCTTCATCATAGGGTTTGAGTTCACCCTTTATAAAGTCCTCAACAAATTCTTCACTTAGAGACTCGTATATAATGCCTGGTATATCTATTTCTGAAACGGAAGGTTTTATTTCTATTTCCTCTGTTTTCACTGCAACTTCTTTAATTTCAGCATGTAGAGGTTCGGTAGTTACAGGAGGCACTTTTAAATCTTCTATTATTTCTGTTTCAGCAGAAATTTTTCCTCCTGTTCCGAATTCTCTCGCTTTACTTTTTAATTTTTCTATTGCTTCACCGTCTGTTTTATTGATTATCTTACTGAATTTTGTATATAATGAGTCATCAACCTTATAATCTTCTATTATATTTATTCTGTCAAAATCATCAATAAAATCTTCCATAAAAGAACTGAAAATAACTTCAGCCGATGTGTATATTATATCCTCTGCTGAAGGTATTGAGAATTCTTCCATGTGCCGGTTTAAGATTTTTTGCAATGAAGGTTCCAGGCTATATTCCGGGGATATTTCTTCTATGAAATCATCTAAATTAGGTTCAAATTTAACATCTAAGTTCATAGTTTTATTAAAACCCTTCTCTTTAATATTATTGGAAATATTAGCTTCTTCCGTTTCTTCTTCCTCTTCTATGTCCTCCGGTATTTCTTCTTCCTCTTCTATGTCCTCCGGTATTTCTTCTTTCTCTTCTATGTCCTCCGGTATTTCTTCTTTCTCTTCTATGTCCTCCGGTATTTCT
>DAIOEN010000044.1:37772-39538 GCA_036746235.1 Vulcanimicrobiota bacterium
TCTTCCTCTCTTTCCATTTTTCCTTCATCGTCGAGGATTTTATCTTCTTCCTGTTTTTCTATAATCTCCTCTGTTTCTCCGGCTTCAGATATATATTCTATTGTTTCGTCCGGTCCGAGTTCCTCAAAATAGCTATCTTCAGAAGGCTGCTGTGGAATTTCTTCACCGGCAAGTTCTTCAGACTCCTGTTGTTCCTGTATTTCCAGATCAGGATCAAGACCTATATTTTTAAGGCCATTTCTTGCTTCTTCATTATCTGCTTCAAGGGAGAGAACTTTTTTAAAGAATTCTATGGAAGAAGTTTCATCCTTTTTATTTAGAAACTGTTGTGCTCCTTTTAGATAATTATTGATTGCTTCTTTTATATCTCCTTTTTTTACAAGCAATTCACTTAATTTTTTATAGGCTTCTATGTGGTATGGTTCCAGACTTATAACTTTTCTGAATGCTATTAATGCCGTATCGAGAGCTCCCTCTTCATAACTTATTATACCAAGCTGGAAGAGAGTGTCTTTATGGGTGAGTTCAATTTTAAGAACATTTCTGAAATGGATTTTAGCTTCTTCTATTCTGCCAAGACTTTTACATAGAAAACCAAGAGAATATATATAACTAATATTAGAAGGATCAAATTTGTTAAGCTTTTGATAAATTAAAAAAGCTTTTCCCGGTTCATCATTATATTTGTATAAAAGTGCTGCTTTCTTAAAATGATTTATAGCTTTATCTTTCCATCCCAGTTCCAGTTCTTTATCGCCTTTCTCTATAAGTTCATCAGGATTTAACAGCTTATCTTCCTCTGTAAGTTCCTCCTCTGCAAGTTTTGTTTCAGGAGGCCCCATCGCTATAGCTTTATCCGGGCCTGCTACAGGTACTTTTTCCTGATTTACTGAAGAAACTATATCGGCAAAGCGATTTTTTTTCTTTTTATCTTTGGATTTATCTGATGTGTCTTCCGATAATTCTCCTGTATCAGATAAGGTTTTTCCTTCGATTTGCTCTGAAGATGAGAAAAACTCATCATATTTACTTTCTCCCCATAAAGATTTTCCCTCTGAAGAGGATGTCTTCTCTTCTCCAATCTCTTTTGTAGCAAATACACTTTCAGATGAAAAGCTGAATTGACCATAATTATCTTCCCATGTACCGGCTTTTTCTGCACTTTCTTCTGACTTTGCTTCATCTGTTTCACTGCTTATATTTTCCTGCATTTCTGTAAAAACCTTTTCAAAAGGACTTGACGGCTCAGGACTTTCACCGGGATACTCACCTTCACCGGTTTCTTCTTCATCATTTTTCAGATCTTTTTCAAGATAGGAAAAATCTTTGAAAGGATATTTATGTTTTATGTGTTTTATATAAGCTATTTTGAGACTTTGAACGAAGTCTTCCGAAGGAGATATGATTTTATTGATTTCTTCTTCTAAAACTATTTTTTCCTGATTTATTTTATCTGTGTCGTAAACTGTTTCTTTTATAGAAGGGCTTTCCTGCCTGGTATATATTATTTCATCATCCAGATAGTTTTCCTCTACTAATCTGGTTTTTTCTTCATATTTTTCTTCCTCTTCCGGGGCTTCTTCCTGGGGTTTTCTTTCTTCTTCTTCACTTTCTACAAGTATATCATTACTTACTTCTTCTATAGATTTCTTATCTTCTTCCTCTTTTTCTTCCTCTTTTTCTTCATGAACCGGAAAGTATGCCCATACTGCTCCATCATCATCTTCTTTTTCCCATACTTCTTTTTTCTTCTTTTCTTCCTGGTC
>DAIOEN010000045.1:0-39386 GCA_036746235.1 Vulcanimicrobiota bacterium
GAACTTCAAGTGTTGAATATATTTTAAACGAAAATATAGAAAAAGATATAGGAACCGTTATATTTAATAAATTAATAAATAATATTACTCCTGATGAAAAAAATTTGCTTGAAATCCTTTCAGGGACACGTATATCATTATCTCCGGAAGATATAAGAGAAATAAGTAAAATCGAAGATTATTCTGAATTACTATCATCACTGGAAAACAAAATATTTATAGAAAAGGATCAGACATGCCGATATTTAATACATCCCCTTTTAAAAGAATATATATGGAATAATCTTGATGAACATAAAAAAAATACACTTCACAATATTCTGGGTGAATATTTCAAAGAAAATCCAGAAAGGTCACGTGAAGCTTTTCACCATCTGATAAAGGCAGGTAAATCAGAAAGAGCGGGAGAACTTTTCGAGACCATCATGAACAACCTGCTTTCTCTCGGATATTATGAAGAAATTATAGAAAAAATTAATGTTCTGGAAAAATATATACCCATTAATCAATCTATAAAAAGAATGAAAGCAGTTGCTTTATCAGTTCAGGGAAACTGGAAGAAAGGACTTGTTATACTTGAAAAATTAAAAAACAGTGTCAGTGATAAACATCTTCTCTCAGAGATTTATCTATCTATTGCAAATATTCATGGAAGTGTGAGAAATTATTCCAGTGCCATAGATTATTACAGAGAGAGCCTCGAACTTTTCGAAGAAACAGGGAATATGGAACAGGCAATTTACGCAATGGATAAACTTGCTATTATTTATAAAAATTCAGGTAAAACAGAAGAAGCTTACAGACTTGTTCAGAAAATCTTTACTGCTGCAGAGCATGAAAATAATGAAATATATTTAATTTATGCTCTTTCAAAAAAAATTACTTTTCTTCTGGAAGACAGGGAATTTGAAAAAGCCCTTGAGAGTTCAGAAAAACATCTGGCCATGGCAGAAAAAACAGGAACTCTTAATTTTATTCACTCAGCTTTAGCCAATAAAGGCTATGCCCTCTTAGGACTCAAAAGATATGATGAAGCTTATGAATGTTTTGAAAGAAAGCTCATATCAGGAAAAGAAACTGGAATTAAGCTTACAATAGCCTTTTCTTACCAGGGACTGGCAAGGGTTTTATACGAAAAAGGCAATCTGGAAAAAGCTTCAGCATTTCTTGAAAAAAGTATTGAAATTTACCTCTCCATAGGAAATAAACTGAGTGCTGCAATGTGCGAATATAATCTGGCTGCTATATTATCAGAAAAAAGAGAATTCTATGATGCTATAGAATTATATTCAATAGTAATGAAAAAAGCTGCAGAATTATCTTATAAAAAATTAGAAATAAAGGCGGCCATAGATATTATAAAGAACAGATTAAAAATAAGAGGAGATTTTCCTTCATCAGAAGAAGCAATCAGATTAAAGAAAACAATTCCAGAACATTTAATAGAGGATAAAATAAACATCAGTCTCATCCTTTCACTTATATATGACAGAGAAAATAAAGAGAAAGAAAAAGAGGATATCCTTAAAGAAGCTCTGGAAATGTCTGAAAAGAAATCTTATTTATACGGCATTACAAAAGCCTGTTATATAATGAGCGAAATTTCAGATAAAAGTAAAGAAATAAAAGAAGTGTTACGAAAAAGAGCCGAAGAAAACCTTGATAAACTGGAAGAAAGCGAGAAGAGAGAATTAAACAGTTTACTTGATGACATAAAAAAGTTAAAAGAAGAATATGTAGTAAAAATTCGGAACAGAGAATTCTCATACACTCTACCTGAAGTCAATAAAATAAGAAAGAAAAAAAATGAATTTGAGCTTTTCATAGATGTACCCGGTAAATTTGCCTTTGAAAAAGACAGAGGAGAATTAAATATCTTCAGGAAAACAAAGCTCATAAATCTTCTTTTATTATTGATTCGGAGTAACGGAAGGGAACTGTCCTGTAAAGAAATATACAGAGAAATATGGGAATGGGAATATGAGGAAGATGTGAGTGATGCCGAAGTCAGAAAATGTATATCCCGTATAAGGAAACTCCTGGAGCCTGAAGAAAAAAATTTTAAATATATATTACATAATCAGGGTTACTTCGGGAAAAAAGGTAAATATTATTTTAATATGAAGGCCAATTTTTGCCTTGTTGATAAAAACGATTTATAAAAACTACCCACTTATTATTGATTTATAACAGAATTCACTCGATTTTATTCTTATCTCATTTTCCGGATTTGCTTCAAGAGAAATTCATTTGATTTTTTAAGAGTGAAAAATGAAGAAAGATAATATTTCACGCATTACGTGCAGTATAAAAAAGCCACACACTTTTGACTTGCTTTTCACAAAATAATAACTATATAATTTATCTATAATAACAATAACTTAAGCTTAAAGAGTTGAATTATGAGCATTAGCAAGACTTTTCATGGTATGACCGGTATAAATGATGGATTTCCTGTAAATGAAACCTTCAGCTCCGGTGCAGAAAGTTATCTGGGAAGATTCCTTGGAACCAATTATAATTATTCTGGAATAAATGGAAATTCTCTGTCAGGAACAGAGGCCGCCAATAAATTACCCAAAAGCTCTAATCCGCCAGAAAATCGATTTGACTCTTTTATCAATAATTCTGTTGCCAGATATGGAATAGATCCAAATCTAATTAAAGCAATAATAAAAAAAGAATCCACTCAAATTTTCAATATAATAATCAATAGAAAAATCCAGATTAGCAATTTTTTCATGTACTTTATCGTCATTTTATCAAATCAGAGTAAGAGCTAAAGGCTGATTATTAATACAGCAGTAATTCTCTTCTATCTGTCCTTTAAGAGCTGCTATTTCCATTTCAAAATTAAATCCTGCACATCTATGGCAAAATTCCCTGCAGGAAAAACATCTTTCCTGCAGCAGGCCTGTATAGGTGCGGTATTTATCCAATCTTTCAGATGAAAGCCAGATATCCTTTAACTTATTTTCAGGATATCTTCCCAGCATAAAAGAATCTGTCTGATGTGATATATAATGGTGGGGCCAGAAAGTGCCATCAGCAGCAATATTTAATGAACTATTTGCAAAACTTGAAAAAAAATTTATACCGGAAGAACTGGAGGGTTTGAGAAATTGTCCGGGAAGAGTTAAGGCAGAATGGAGTATTAGAAGTTCAGGATATTCTTTCTGCATTTCTCTCACCTTAAGACCTGACTCATAATGTTCCTGAAATGATATGGAGAATTCCTCTCTTCCTCTTCCTATAACCCTCATAAAAACAAAATTTATTACTTTTACATACTGAGAGGCAATTTCTACAATTTCAGGCAATTCATCAAGATTGAATTTTGTCAGAACTGTTGTAAGTCTGGAATTTATATCTCTTCCTTTAAGAGTTCTGAGAGTAGAAATTAAAGATTTAAAAGAACCTTTTCCTCTTAAATAATCATGAGTTTCTTCAAGTCCATCTATACTGAATGTTACCTGTTCAAGTCCCAGAGACGCAATCTGAGAAACAGTTTTATCTCTATCTTTATAAACACCATTTGAACTTAAAGAAACGACAAATCCGAGAGATTTTGCATAGTTTAATATATCAAACCAGTCATCTCTCGATGTAGGTTCTCCCCCTGTAAACCTTATATTAATAACACCGGCATCTTTCATATCTTCCAGGAGGAAAAAAATCATAGAAGTGGACATACCGGTTTTGGATAAAGGGGAAGAACTGACAAAGCAGTGTCTGCAGGAAAGGTTGCATTTTTCTGTAAGTTCAAAATAAATCCTTACAGGTGCAGAAAGTATATCATGTCTTTCTGGCTTAAAAGACACAGGAATAAATCTATCAGCCTTTATATCTTCACCATTCGTAATTATCTTATAAGTCAGTGTGGAATCATCATAGAGAATTCCACCGAAATACTCTTCACGAAATATTTTCATTTTTTTATAACCTCTGTAACTGTCATGACCCGGTGGTCACAAAGAATAATGAGAATGTATTCCTCACTTCACCCTTCACTATTCACCCTTCTCATATAAATATTAACCGAAGAAAAAACTAAGCATTATAACAATCAGATAAAGCAAAACTGTCACAGCAGGTACAGAATAAAGGGCAAACCTGTATATTTTTTTCACACCTGACTTATGTTTTTTATCATCATATTTTAATATTAATATACTTAATATGAGATTAAAAATAAAACTGATATAGCTGCATAAAAAGATTTTATCTGCTATCGTAAGGTAGCTCAGTTGAGGAATTGATGCAGTGGCATTAATATGGAACATTGCTGCCGTAAGTAATGTACTGGTAAGGAGGCTGATTCTGCTTACTATTCCGTTTGCTTCTATAAACAACCCGACAAAAGAAACAAGAACCATACAGCACAGGGGGAAAAGAACCTTCAGAAAGGAAAGCAAAGAACTGCGATACAGGGTTATAGGACATGTAAAAGTGGAATAATCTGACCCTAAAATTACTTCTTCACCTATTTCCGGTTCTCCGTCTTTTATTATCCATCCCGGCACTGACACAGTATGTTCGACTCTGATATTAATATTGAGTGATTTAAATATTTGATTTATTTTCTTCTGCTCTTCAAGGCTTACATTAATTTTTCTTGCACATCCTTTTTTGTCTTTACCCATTTCATAACATTTCAGTACCAGCTCTTTATCATTTTGAGATAATCTATTCAGGATTCTTTCCCTGAAGAAATCATATTTAAAGTAGAGAGGGAGAGTAACCTCATTATCAAGAAGGCTGAAAGTCATTACTTCCGTATCACTTATTAAAATTATTGAAAAATCCTGCTTATCCCATGGATATTTCTCAAACTCAAGATCTAACTGAATCTCTGAATTTATATTGTAATATATTCTTTTATAATCCTTATCCAGTTCCATCCTTTCAATGTCATACTTATTGTCTTTCTTAAGCTTTAAATTACCATTTAAAATACTGAAGGGCAAATATTCCTCATAAAAACCTGTAGATCTTATAATTTCATAAATTTTTCTCTTATTTTTCTCATAATCTTTTTCTTTTTTCAGAACATAAAAAGTTAATGCGTTTCTTTCTTCGGGAAGATAATAATTTAACAGAAATTCCTTCTCTTTTTCCGTTAATTTATTGAGAAGCTTATCCTGGAATATTCTGTAATACAGTTTTGACGGTAAATTGGTATCTGGATATTGTAATAATATTTCAAACTTTATATCACATGTACCTTTTGCAAAATCTATATTGCTTATATTTACAACATTCATGTCTGTTTTTACGGTTTTTACTTCCTGAGAAGAGGCTACAGACATAAGTGTTATCATAAAGCACGACATTATAAAAAACATTTTTATATAATGGAAAAAGATATTAAAGAAAAATTTTAATATATCCATAACAAATCCTCCCTTAACTTATAAATACTATATATTCTGAGATTATCATCTTTTCTGATGGAAGAGTCAGAAAAAACACTCTGTCTTTTCAATTATTTAAATAACTTTCCTGAAAAAATAAGGTTCATTCATTCTGGAAACAAGCTTTTTTATATATTCGGTAAGGTGCTGGTTCAGAACAAGCTTTTTATTGGCTTCATAAATCCCTACGAGTCCTTCATTAAGTTTTATTTCGTCTTTTCCAGAAAGGTGTTTATCAATAAAATTCAAACTTTCTTCATAGCAATTGATGCCTTCAGTAAGGAGTCTGTCACCTGCTGCGACCTCAACTGTCCACTCATCGGGGTAAATGCAGGTTTTTTCATATTCTTTTTTTGTTTTTACTACTGATTCTTTCATTTTTTCCAGTATATTTCTCATATCTTTTTCATGTATTTCATCTTTCATATATTCAAAAAGGCTTTCCTCTAAAAAAAGATAATTTTCCGTAATAAAATCTTCATCTTTTGTGTATTCTGTAATCATACATATCAGCTCAGTCACATCGTCTGTTTTATCAAGAGAAGAATCAATTTTCTCGTAAAGTTCCGTATATCTTCCGTTCAGTTCGGAAAGTTCTCTTATACAAAGACTGAAATCTTCTTCATTCTTATTTCTTTTAAAAGAAGTAAACAGCTCATACATTATTTCAATAATTTCGTCAATAAGAAAATTAAATTCTTCCCTGTCTTTTTCATCCTTAAATTTAAATTCTCTCATATTCTGAATATCTCTGAAACTCTTTTCCATAATTCCGGAAAATTCAATTAAATTCATTTTTGAAAAAGGACATTTTTTAATTTCTTCCAGAAGGCTGTTAAAAGGTGAGAAAACTTCTTCTTTTTTTTCATAAAGCGGCGGATTAACAGGGAATATCCTTTTTTCTTTCACTATATTTTGTGAAATATCTGAAGAGTGTGAGTTTCTTAAAATCAGCTCTATTTCTTCAAGTCTGAAAATTTCTCTTTCTATTTCATCGTCCATATCTTCATCATAATCATTGAGAATGGCACATAAGCTATCAATTACTTCCATAGATTGTTCTATAATTTCATGGGCAATAATATTTTCTTTTTCCATATGAAGGAATCTATCTTCCAGTTTTTCAAGCTCTTCCAGCACAAATTCTCTATCTGTCTTTCCGAGAAGAAAGGAATCCAGTGATTTAATAAGAAAAGAAACAGTCACTAAAATCTCTCCCGGTTTATAATGAAATAAAATCAAAAAGAATAATAAAAACTGGTAATATTATATCATTATTCCTCCCATTCATACAGGTTTTAAAAAAAATTTCCATAAAATCCAGGTTTACGGTAATGAATCTACGTGTCACAGATAGCGTTTTTTACGATATGTACAATCACATGTCATTTTTTAACGTAATCTCTCTTTACTTTATGAGATTTGTCGGTATAACTAATTAAAGAAAATAATTACATGTTAAGAAGCAGGTGGTAAAATGTCGTCAATGGAAATAGGAGCAATTAACAGGGGATTTACAGGCAACTATCAGGTACAGAAACCTCAATTAAATGAAATTTCTCCTCAGACGGTTCAGGAGAAACCTCCTGTTAAACAAAATGAAGCTTACCTTAATTCTGGAATTACAAATATAAGTGACTTGAGAAATAAAAATACTGATAATTCAAACCCCGGCAGGTCCATTCCTGTATTGCAGGAACAGTCAAATTTTGCAAAAAATATTACAGGAGAACAGACTCAAGGAACAATCTCTCATAATGAAGAAATGACAGGCTATAAAAATAAACTGGCTGAACAGGGAATCAACTGGTCAGACCCCGGCAATCTGATAAAAGATGACGAAGAACTGGCTTTAATGAAAAGGCTTTCCAATGTTTCATCAAATATAGAGCCATCTAAAAGACCAAAAATAGATGTTATTTTCAAGGATCGCTCTGAAATTGAAAACTGTGCAGGCCTGTATACGCCTGATGAAAACAAAATAGAGATGTTTAAAAATCTTAATAAAGAAGAAGAGACGTCTTTCTCCCTTAAAGAAAGTACTTTAATACATGAATACGGCCATGCAGTTGCAGATAAGCTAAATGATCGTAAAGACGGAAGCGAGTCTGATGATAATAGCAGATACATGGCCATGTATGACAGTAAAGGGCGAAGCATAAAAACAAAGGCAGAATCTGTGGAAAATTTTGCAAAACAATACGGACATAAGCCTGACACCCCGGCAGAAACAGATAACTTTTTCGACAAAAATGATCCTTATGTTGAATCTCATATGTATATGAACTCTGATGGTTTACAGGAAAAATATGCCCGTGCAGATGAGAATGAAATGTTTGCAGAAACCTTTACTGAATATGCCATGAATCCGGAAAGGTTCAGAGGTAAAATGAATGAAATGAATAATATCAAAGAAAATTCGGCATCATTGCCTTCCGGTAAAAGTCATTATATCAACAGATCGGCTGAAGTAATGAATGATTCGTATAACTTTATGAAAAATAACGTCTTTAATGGCAAAGAATTTTAAAATATATATTTATTTATGATAAATTCATTATCAATTATTATCCAGTAATTCCATCATTTTTATCGTATCTGTTACAGGTAATTTACAGGTATAATTTGTGCAGACATAAACAGTACTTTTATTATCAACAGGCATAAGATTTTTTGTAAAAGGTGCAATATCAGCGAGAGAGCTTTCTATCTCAACAGATTTAAACAGTAAAATTTTATCAGGTAAAAAGTTCTTTCTCAGAGTTCTGAGTATATCCTTTGTATCTTCAGATTTCATATCTCCTGCTATGACTACTTCAAAAGAAGGGCCTGTGGCAAAACTCAGACCCATCATAAGATATGTATGGGCAAGGGGCAACTGGTTTACTTCCCTGGCAAAGGTTCTGCATATTTCTTCACTGTATTTCTCATAATCAGTGTTTCCCGTTATCCGTGCGATACGCAATAGATTAAGCATGGCTACAGAATTGCCTGACGGAATTGCTCCGTCATAGATTTCCTTCTGTCTTACAATAAGTTTTTCTCCGTCATCAGGAGTAACATAAAAAGCTCCTCTCTTATCATCCCGGAAGTGCTTTAAAAGGCTATCTTCAAGTTCTATAGCTCTTTTCAGATATTTAACATCAAAATCTGTTTCATAAAGTTCAAGTAATGCCCATATAAGAAAAGCATAGTCATCTATATTACCCGTCAGACCTGCTTCTCCGTCTCTATATCTATGAAGTAATCTTCCTTCTCTGTACATATGATTGAATATAAAATCCGTTGCTTTAAGGGCAGCAGAAAGATAGGCAGGTTCATCAAAAACCTGTGAAGCTTTAGATAGTGCAGCAATCATAAGACTATTCCAGTCTGTAAGTATTTTATCATCTTTAAAGGGGTGAATTCTTTTTTTCCTTTCTTTAAAGAGTTTTTCCCTTGCTTCTTCAAGCCGTTTCCTCAGGTCTTTTTCTGAAATCTTCATATGAATGGCTGTTTCGTAAAGAGGCTTTTTTAGATAAAGAATATTTCCTCCCGAAACCTCTTCGTTAAAATTACCGTCTTTCGTAACATTATATACAGTGCAAAAAAGTTCTCCCTCTTCTTTTCCGAGTATTCTGAGAATTTCTTCTTCCGTCCAGAGATAAAATTTACCTTCCACTCCTTCACTGTCTGCATCTTCGGCAGAATAAAATCCTCCTTCAGGAGAAGTCATGTCACGAAGGACATATGCAAAAATCTCTCCGGCAGTATCTTTATATTCCTCTTTCCCTGTTGCCTGAAAAGCTTCTGTGTAAGCCATTGCAAGTAAAGCCTGATCATAGAGCATTTTTTCAAAATGAGGTAAAAACCATCTGTCATCTGTTGAATAGCGATGAAAACCATAACCGACATGGTCATAAATTCCTCCGAGTCTCATAAATTTAAGAGTTTTCTCTACCATTTCAAGAGCCATCGGTTCATCATATTTTTTCCAGTATCTGAGCAGAAAGAGCAGATTATGGGGAGTAGGAAATTTCGGTGCTCTTCCGAAGCCACCGTATATATGTTCAAAACGGCCTGCAAGCTGTTCACAGGTTTTCTTGAGATTCCTTTCATCAAGCTTTTCGCCTTCTTCTTTTACTTCCAGTTTTTCAAGTGTTTCAGTAAAATCTTCGGCAGTAATTAATATATCATAATGACTTTCTTTCCAGAGTTTTTTTATTTTACCTATAAGTGAAATCATCCCCGCTCTTCCGTAACGATCTTCTTTCGGTATGTAGGTACCGGCAAAAAAAGGCTTTTTATCGGGAGTCATAATTATAGTAAGAGGCCATCCGCCACCCCCCGTTATTATCTGACAGACTGTCATATAAATTCCGTCTATGTCAGGTCTTTCTTCTCTGTCTACCTTGACGGAAACAAATGTTTCATTCATAAGAGCGGCCACTTCCTCATCTTCAAAGGACTCATGAGCCATTACATGACACCAGTGACATGTGGAATAACCTGTGGAAAGAAATACCGGTTTATCTTCTTTTCTGGCTTTCTCAAAAGCTTCGTCACACCAGGGATACCAGTCTACAGGATTTTCAGCATGCTGGAGTAAATAGGGACTTTTTTCATGGATAAGTCTGTTGTATTTATTTTCTGTCATTTTATTTTTCTCCTTTATGTTTTCAATAAATTATTTAGATAAATTGTCTCTTCATAATTTTTATCTAAAGCTTCATTTTACGCCATAAAAAATGAAAATTCCTATACTTTTAAATTACAGGGCAAATCTTTTATTCTTACCGGACACGTTTTATCCTTTTTAATATTTTTTTATTAAGTAATTTGTAAAGGAAATAAAGAAAAAAAAAAGAATTGTATTATATATCAAAGAAAAAATGAAAGGGAGTGGTACAAATGTTTAAACTCAAAACCTTAATTTATATTCTTTTTATAATTTTTTCCTCTGCTTATTTCTCAGGATGCTGCGGTCTCTGTAATGCCTTTATGGAGGGATTTAAAGAAGGGAGTAAACCCAAACCTCCTGTAAAAATGTCTCTCGATGATGTAAATGAAAAAGGTGTGGAACCAGGTGCTTATATTCAGGTTTCAGGTATGCCAAGCTATTGTGATATGGTTTATATGTATTCTTACGATAAGGACAAAGACCCCAATGATCCGAATAATATCAAGAGTATAGACAGTGTTTATTATCCCATAATATCAAAAAAACAGTACGAACTCTATCTGAAATCACTGGTTAAAAACGATGGAGGCGGATATAATATAGATCTGGATAAAGCCAGAGCCAACGGTCTGAAATTCAGGGTTTTTGTAAGTCATTATGAAAAAACAAAGAGCTTTGTAGATAATCCCGGTAAAGAAAAAATGACTGTTTATACAGGTGCTGCTTATACCGGAAAAGAAATAGAGGAAAAAGCGCTGAATGTGATAAAAGCCAGTGAAATAGGGCCATTGTTACATGATGACCTTATACTTATTTATATGGTGGATCCCAATACTGTCCCGGCAGATCCAAACGAATCCGGTAATTCACCCGGTAAAGAACCTGAAAAAAAATAATCACTAACCATGACCGGTTCGGTCACAACTCTCATAAAAAAAGCCTGATTTTTTATTTAATAATAAAGCTAAAAAACAGGCTTTTTTTATTTTTAAAGAAATATGATATAATATCAATGGGAAAAGGAAGGAAACTTTCTGGAATATCCAGTCAGTTTTTCCGTGTTGCCTTCCCGCTGATGGTTCATAGGTTCAACTCCTATTATCAGACAATCCCGACTTGAAGGGCCGGCCTTTTAAGGCATCAGACCAAAAGCCATGCAGGTTAAAACCTCCGCTTTCACTCTGAGGCCCTTTAAGGAGGGGCAAAATTTTGACCGGTAATAAAAAATGATTACATAAAAAAATGACTGGTAATCTATATAGAAAAGAAATTTGTCACATAATATTTATAGTAAAAAGTAAAAAAACTGGATTTTACTTACTTTTCACTGATTAGAAGGAGAAGATCATGAAAGACTTACTTTTAGTCGTGGCTGCCGTTATTATTATTGTCGTCGCTTTTATAAATACTATTAAATATTTTTTCAAGAGACATACAATCTTCGAATATGAAAGGGGTTTATTATATACTGGAGGGAAATTCGTAAAGGTTCTTCCTCCGGGCCAGTATATAATATGTACCTTTATTTCTCGCATTACAGAGATTGATGTCAGGCCGATATTTGAAACAATAACAGGTCAGGAAGTAATAAGTTCCGATGGTGTAACGATAAAAATAAGCATGGGAGCAAAATATGAAATAGCAGATCCTTATGTGGCAGTCAATAAAGTTCAAAATTATCGGGGAGAATTTTATCTCCTAATGCAGATGGCTTTAAGAGAAATTTTGGGAAATACTAAAATCGATGAAATCATTGAAAAGAGAAATATTCTGGGTGAAAAATTAATAGAAAATTCCTCTAAAAAAGTTGAAGAAATAGGTCTGAAACTCTTATCTGCAGATATTAAAGACATTATGTTTCCGGGAGACTTGAAGAAAATCTTCTGCCAGGTCGTAAAAGCCCGGAAAGAAGGAGAAGCGGCACTTGAAAAAGTAAGAGGAGAAACGGCAGCTCTCAGAAATCTTTTGAATGCAGCAAAAATGGTGGAAGAAAATCCTTCTCTCTTACAGTTAAGATTGATACAGTCACTCGGAGAATCGTCCGGTAATACGGTCGTATTGAATATGTCAGATAATTCTCTCATTTTAAAAGGAAAAGATGGAATTAAAGGGCTTCCTGAAAAAGAAGGACAGGTAAAATGATCGTAAGTTATCGTGCCGGAAGAGGAACTGTAGACTTTTGCGACAGATTAATAAAAATACTGTTATGTTTGTTATGTTTTATACTTATTGAGGAGGCAATAAAAGTGGATGCAAAAATTTCATCTGAACTCAAAGATATAACTATTCCTGACGGCTGGACATGTACGGTTCTGACTGAAGAACTGGAAAAAGTGGAAAGACCTCATGGGCTGTGGGCTCCTCTGGCCATAGCAGAATTTGTTAACATGACAGTAGAGTTTAACGGCCATAATAGGAAATTTAATCCCTCTCTGAAACTCTATTTTTATGATATTTCTGAAAAGGAAAAGATTAAAAGTATAATAAAAAAAGAAGCCCTTTATTCCTGGAATATTCCTGTATATTACGACGAAACCGGTAAATATATTATAGTAACCTCGCCTGGCTATATAAATAATGGTATATACAGCGAAGAAGCAAAAAAATATTATGGTCCTCTGGAAAAATCATTGAAAGAATATTTCGGTAAATTAAGAGAAAAAAAATAAGGGCATAATAGTTATATTGAAATTATTTTACATTCTATTTAGTATAAAATGGTACAGGTTTAATTCTACTTGTATGCATATAGCCCCTTGTTCCATTCATAGTAAGAATATAAGCCCAATCTTTATTGCTGTTTTCTTCAAGCACTATAAAGACTTCACCTTCGTACACTTTACTTATAACCTTATAATCTTTTCCCGGCCCTTTTCTGACATTTGTATAACCATCGGGATCATTAATACGAGCATAATATTTTGCAATTTCATAGGGTTTTGGTAAAACGATTCTGCTTACATGCATGCAACCTATTTTACCATCAGGAGCCTGTACAAGCCACCATTCGGGATATTCAAACCTGAGAACAAGGAAATATTCACCGACATAAACTTTACTGATAACTTTATATTCTTTTCCTGGCCCATTTCGAACATTTGTATATCCGTCCGGATCATTTATGGTTGCTACAGCTCTTATATAAGACATAGGAAAAATGGATGAGTTTATAAGAGTAATAAAAAATAAAATCAGGATAGAAGAAACAACAGTTTTTCTCATAAATTTAACCTCCATTTAAATAAAATACTCCTTTATAATAATACACTTATTGCTTTTTATTGTATAGAGAAAAATGTAACAAATTTGTAAACTTTCAACGTAATTCATATACATTAAACGATGAAGCAGACAGACAAATAATACAAAAAAATATGAGATTGACAAATATAATGATAAAATTTATAATTTCCATTTATAGTTAATTTCATGACAATATAACCATAAAATATTATGAAAGGAATTTATTTATGAATTTAGTTTTTTTATCACCCAATTTTCCACCGAATTATCATCTGTTCTGTGTAAGATTAAAAGATATGGGGGTCAATGTTCTGGGTATAGCAGATGCACCATATGAGGAGTTGAATGACGAATTAAAATCGTCACTTACTGAATATTATAAAGTAGATAACATGGAAGATTACGACCAGGTTCTGAAAGCTGTCGGTTTCTTTACCCATAAATACGGTAAGATAGACAGAGTAGAATCCCATAATGAACACTGGCTGGAAACAGAAGCAAAACTCAGAAGTGATTTTAATATGTTCGGTATAAATAGTGCCGCAGTAGATCATATAAAATTAAAATCTCTTATGAAAAAGAAATTTAAAGGAGCAGGTCTTCCTGTAGCACAGGGAAAAATCTTTAAGGATATAAAAGATGCAGAATCTTTTATTAAAAAAGTATACTATCCTGTTATAGCAAAGCCTGATAAAGGAGTAGGTGCTTCAAATACCTACAAAATCCATAACAGACAGGAACTGGAAGACTTTTTTGCAAAGAAAACACCTGTTGACTATATTATGGAAGAATTTATTGATGGTAATATATTTACCTTTGACGGGCTGACAGACAGAGACGGGAATATTGTTTTCTATACATCCCATACATACGGCCAGGGTGTAATGGAATCTGTCCATGAAGACAATGACATGTATTATTATTCCTTCAGGGAAATACCGGCAGATCTTGAAGATGCCGGTTTCAGGATAGTTAAAGCATTCAATGTAAAAGAAAAATTTTTCCACTTTGAGTTCTTCAGAAAAAAGGGTGACAACAGTATTGTACCTCTGGAAGTAAATATAAGGCCTCCGGGAGGACTCACTACAGACATGTTCAATTTTGCCTGTGATATTGATGTATATAAAGCATGGGCGGAAATAATAGCTTTCGGGAAATTATCCTTTGATTACAGCAGAAAATTCCACTGCTGTTATATAGGAAGGAAATATAGTAAAAACTATAAGCATACCCATGATGAAGTAATTGATAAATATAAAGATTTAATAGTACTTCACAAGGAAATGCCTCCTCTGTTTCACATTATGGGTAACTATGCCTATCTTGTCCGTTCAGAAGATTTTAATGTAATAAAAGAAGCCATAGATTTTATACTTATGAAAAGTTAAAGGATAACAGATTGTTATTGTCACCATTCATAAATTCAGCTTCTTTTTCAAACAATTCCCCTTATACAATTAATACTGAATCTTGCACTGGAAATCCTTCCTGATGAGCAGGATTTTTTACTAAGAGAATAGAAATTTTAAAATATATTTACCACTATTACGACAGGGAGGTTCCTCATATGGCAGAAGAAAAAACCTATCTTGAACTTTCGGAAGATCAGGGCAGTTCACACAAATTCTATGAAGTAATATTAGACGGGGCAAAGTTGACAATTCGTTACGGTCGTATAGGCACAGATGGAAAAACAGATGTAAAAACCTATCCGAGTCCGGAAAAAGCAAAAATAGATGGAGATAAAAAAATTAAAGAAAAATTGAGAAAAGGCTATGAACATGCAGTAATAGGCGTGAGAAAAAAGAGATCCGTTACCAGAAGAGATACCCTTCTCGCTGTACCGTCAGGTACGGCAGCTAAAAAAGCCCTGGCGAAACATACTGCACCTGTTATATGGAAATTTCAATCAGGTGCACAGGCTCTCGGTATATTTATAGATGAAAACCATTGCTGGGTCGGAAATCAACAGGGAAGTGTTTTTTGCCTTGACCATAACTGTAATGTATTAAACCAGTATCGTCTGCCTGATGGCGTAAAATGCATTATATCAGACGGAGTATGGCTCTATGCAGGATGTGACAACGGAAATGTTTATGATCTCACAGGAAAACTTCCCAGGGTAGGCTACGAAATCTCGGAAGATATAGATATATACTGGATAGATATTAATGATGCACTCCTTGCAGTATCCGACGCAGGCGGAACTGTAATGATTGCAAACCATGAAGATGAACAGTTATGGAAAAGAAGAAGCAAAGGTAATTTCGGATGGATGGTCAGATGTGACAGGGAAAAGGTCTACCACGGGCACAGCCTTGGAGTTACGGCATATTCCGGATGGGAAGATCCCCGCGAAGTATGGGACTTCAGAACTACTGGCTCGGTATTTTTTGGATGGCAGGAAAAAGATACTGTTTATGCAGGAACTACGGGAAATAAAATCTTTGCTATAAATAAAGAAACAGGTAATGAAGAAAAGGTCTATAGCTGTGATTACACAGTATTTTCCTGTTCTGCTGCAGAAGATGGCAAATATGTTTTTGCAGGAGATAATTACGGTTCTATTTACTGTTTTGATAAAGAAGGAACACGTCTGTGGAAACTTGCCACAGGGTGCGGTGCCGCCTATTCAATGCAGTATTTTAACGAACATGTTTATATTGTTACTACAGACGGTTCTCTTGCATGTATCGATGCATCTGAAGAAGCCATTAAAGGCGCCCAGTCAGGAGTGGTAACTCAGAGCAGGAGTATTACGGCACCGAAACCGGTGGAAGTAGCAGATACAAGACATATGGAAAGGGTTACAAGTGCCGGAGACGGTGTTATCGTGAAATGCTTTAGAGAAGGCGGTAAATTAAGGGTCAGAGTTATATCTGAAGGATATAATAAAGACTGGAATGTTCAGTTCCCCAGGGATATAAGAGAAGAAGGGGCATCCTATGTGGTGGATCAGATAATAGAATCGTCAGGAGGCGGTTTTTATCGCGCCTACGGGGATATAAAGAAGCTGGAAAGATAATTTCATTCATGGTAGAAAAAGTGAGTAGTGAAAAGTGAAAAGTTATTTTACTCACTACTCACTATTCACTACTCACTTTTCATTTAATTCCTTCAATGCTTTCTCTTTGTTATTTCTGGAACGGCTGTGGTTTGGTTTTATCTTCAGTGCTTTATCGTAACACTCAATGGCTTCATAAAATTTACCGAGAGCAAACAATGCTTCTCCCCTGTTATTCCATATATTAAGATCGTCAGGTTTAATCTCTGAAGCTCTGATGAAACATTCCAGCGCTTCATCATATTTCCACTGAGACGATAAAACCTTCCCTCTGCTATTCCAGGCATCACCGCAGTCAGGTTCCAATTCTATAGCTTTATCGAAACAGTTAATGGCCTCTTTATATCTTTTCTGTCTGTCAAAAATCTTTCCTTTATTATTCCAGGCATCACCATAGTCGGGATGAAGTTCTATGGCTTTATCGTAGCATTTAATGGCCTCTTCAAGCCTGTCCTGATTGTAACAGACAATGCCTTTATTATTCCAGGGCTGAGGAAATGTTCCGTCTGCTTCTATGGCTTTATCGTAATATTTAAGTGCTTCGTCATATTTCTGTTTTTTATATAACTCAAGACCTTTGCTGTTAAATTCTTCTGCTTTTGACTCAGATGAAAGTTCAGTTTTTTTAGCCTTATATTCTTTTATATTCAGGCCTTTAACGGGACAGAAAACAGTATTAAAGGGATGGGCCTGACCGCAGCAGGGACATTTTTCTTTAAGTTTCCCTCCGCATTTACTGCAGAAAAGATGATCGTCTTTATTTTTTGTATTGCACGAAAGACATATTAAAGTAAGTCCCGGTATTTCCAGAACATCTGCCAGCAAATTTTGAGTACCGCAGTAAACACAAAAAATCTGATTTACCCCTTCCGGAACGTCAAGATTGGCAGAACAGTTAATACATTTTACACTTTTTCCTGTCAACATTATTTACTCTCCTGTTCTTAATTTTTATTGAAAAATATTCTTATCTATAAAATATATTTCTCCTTTAACTATTATGAGTCCTTCATTACGAAACATTTGACTTACTGATATAAATATTGCATAATAGTATGTATATCAGTAAAAGAGAGGGTCTGAAGAATGAAATATTATGTATATGAATCTACAATTGATGAAAAAGAGAGAAAATTTGTATCTATTGTCGGGACTGAGATTATATTCAAAAAAGGTATGAAAAAAGAGGTAATAGCAGGTGAATTGAAAGAAGGCCTGGAATTAAAGCGCGACAATTTCATACCGAACAAACCATTTCTTGAAGTATTTCACGGTGTAATATCCAGAGAAATACTTCATGATCCGGATGCCATAAGTGAAGCAGAGAAAATAAAAGAAGGTTATGTATATGTTATAGATAAAAGGGTAGGAAATACCGAAGGAAATATAAATACTGAAGATATAATAGGGGCCATACAGGTTAATAAAGGTTCCCTGGTAGATAACAGTTATCATGGGAATCCGAATTATTGTCTCTTGACAGATGAAGGATTATTTCAATTATCAGATACACTTGAGGCGGGACTGTTAAAAGAGCTTGAAAGAATTATGGAGTCGTGAAAAGTGAAAAGTGAAAAGTGAAAAGTGAAAAGTAAAAAGTAAAAAGTGAAAAGTGAAGGGTGAAGGATGAGTGATATTTTGTATATGATAATATATCCGGTCACTGGTCACTGGTCACTGAAAAAGGGGTGATTATTTATGATAGTAAAACAGCTTCTTCCCGGCGGAGACAGAAATTTTAGCTATATTGCAGGAGATAAAGAAGGAGGGGCAGGGATTATAATTGATCCGTCCTATAATCCCGAGATGATTTTAAAAGAGGCAAAAAAACTTGGCCTGGAAATTAAATATATATTCTGCACTCACAGCCATTACGATCATACGAACGGAAATAACACAATAAAAAAACTCACAGGTAAAACTCCTCTTCTTTACGGTCATACAGACGGAGAGACAGGATTAATTATTTCAGACGAAACAATACTTCTTCCCGGTTCTTTAAATATAAAAATAATTCATACACCGGGCCATACAGAGGATTCCATGTGTATTTATACAGGGAATGCACTTTTTACAGGAGATACACTTTTTGTCGGGAAAATAGGAGGAACTCACACAGTAGAGAATGCTCTAAAAGAATATTCATCATTACATGAAAAATTAATGACTCTACCGGACGAAACATTAGTCTATCCGGGACATAATTACGGAACTTTCCCTGTTTCTACGATAGGTGAAGAAAAAAGAAATAATCCTTTTATAATTCAGCCTGATTTCGAAGCTTTTCTATATTTGAAAAACAACTGGACACAGTATAAACTTGAACATGGAATTACATAACTGGTACGAAGAAAGTTTTGGTACAGACTACCTCTCTATCTATGCCCACAGGGATGATAGAGAAGCAGAAGATGACGTAAAAGATATCATAGAACTCACAGGTGCAGAAAAAGACTGGCCTGTTCTTGACCTGTGCTGCGGGACGGGACGGCATCTCCGTGCCTTCCATAGAGCAGGATATAAATCCCTCTACGGTATAGACCTTTCCATAGATCTATTGACACAGGAAGGCCGAAGGGATATTACTTATATTCAGGGAGATATGAGGCATATTCCTTTCAGACAACATTTTCATCTGGTCTTAAGTCTTTTTACTTCTTTTGGCTATTTTTTCTCAGACAGTGAAAATTTAAAGGTTTTAGAAGAAGTAAAAGGCTCTTTGATTCCGGGAGGTACATTTTTACTGGACTATATGAACCGCTCCTATATCGAAAAAAATTTAATTACAGAAGATACTGCCTGTAATGAAGGAAAGGAGATAATCTCCAGGAGATGGATCTCCAATGACGGTCTTCGTGTCGAAAAAGAAATAAAAATCAGAGAAAATAATGAGGAAAAAATCTATTATGAATCAGTAAGGCTATTTACTGTTTCAGAACTGTACAGTTTATTTAAAGAAGCAGGTTTTACAGATATCAGGTATTACTGCGGACCCGGTTCAGATAAAAGTCCGAGAATAACATTTACAGGGAGAAAGGAAGTCTAATTATGAAAAAATTTAACAATATAAATATAGAAAAACTATGTGAATTCTGCGATCTTATTTCAGTTGGAACTGCCTGTGGCCCGGCAGTAAAATGGGCAGGAGAAATGCTTAACACATGGAGTTCCCATATGGAAGAAGACGGATTTCTATTGCTTTTACCTCCGGGAAGCACTATGGAACAGATAAGAATCCTCTATGTGTCACATATAGATGAAATAGGCGGTATAGTAATGTCACCTGTACCATCCGGCAAAGTCTTTAAGACACGTATAATAGGTACAACACCTTATACCTTTGCAGAAAGACCTCTGATTGCTATGGATTATCTGGATAATGACGGCACATCTTTAAGAGATTGCAATGGCATTATATCAGGAGGAGACCTTCTGTTACATGGCAGGGATTTACAGCCATTCAGAACTGTTTTCACCTTTAAAGAAAAATCCTCTATTTACGGTGAATGGATTGAAGGTAAAGCCATTGATCCGAGAGTTACTGCTTTCGGAGTAATTGAGGCAGCATCTATGATGAAAAGGTCTGATGTTGCGGTAATGCTTGTTTTTGCAGAAGAATGTTCTATGTTTGCAGCAAAAAAAGGAGCCTATTTTGCAAATAACAGGTTAAGCTCTCTCTCACTTATGGTAAACTGTGATGTTCCCGGATTTAAGAATGTAGAAGGCGGACATATTGAACAATGTATAATGAGGCTTTACGAAGGGAAAAACCTTATAGATCCGTCTTTTGGCATTACAATGTATGAGAAACTTGTAAAAAGCGGATGCACTCTTTCTATGGGGGCTTCCCTTACAGGAAGTCAGACATCACTATTTATTCCCCTGTGTCACACAATATCACTGGCACTTCCTGCAGAAGAAGCCCATGTCCCAAGAACAAAAGCTTCTCTTAAAGGGCTGGCAGATCTCATAACAGTACTTATTACTATTCCCGAAGTCTTTTAGGGGTCGTAAAAAAATAAGCATATCATATTTACAATCGTAACGCGTAACGCGTGACGCGAAGACAATAACAATAATTTGTCAGAGTTATTTTATTACAGTCTTTTAGCTAAAAAATTTAAAAGCCGAATTTGTTTAATTCTCTTATAATATCTTCCTGACCAAAAGGTTTTGGTATATAAGCCGATGCTCTTCCTTCATAATAGGCATTAAAAACAGTATCGGGATCATTAAGAGCTGTTAACATAATTATTTTTACTTCTTCGTCAATTCCAAGTTCAACTTCTATTTCACGAATTTGTTTCAGAGCTTCCAACCCGTCCATACATGGCATCATAATATCCATAAAAATCAAATCATAAGGCTCTTTATCTTTATGGGCATGAGCAAAAGCATCAATCGCTCCTATACCGTTAAGGACACAACTACAGTCCCAGCCCTGTATGGTGAGTAATGTTTTAAGCATATTCTGTATATGAGTATCATCTTCTACAATCAAACATTTCATAGTTCTTTCTCCTGACTGTCATAATAACTGCCATAACCGTATGGTCACGTATTACTCTCTTCACCCTTCACATCAGGGCGTTTAATTAAACGCCCCTCAACCTTCACCCTTCACAATTATACTTATACTACAAAATTCAAAAAATACCTTTTATCAGTAAAAAATTCAAAAAATACCCTATTGATAAGATAGAATAAGTAAGCTATAATAATCGGATATCGAAAAATTATTCCCTTATAGATTATTTAGATAAACTGTCTATATATAATTTTTATCTAAAGCTTTATATTACACTATTAAAAATGAAAATTCCTATACCTTTAAATTATTGATAATAAAAATAACTATTTGCCACATACAATAAATATTATGCCAGAACTCTGTAATAATTGCATAAAAAATAATATAAATACGGCAGCTTTCTGCAGCGGGTGCGGAAATGTTCTAGACATGTCTCTTATTGGAGGACATCTGCCTCCGGAAACAGTTCTGGTTAACCGTTATAAAATCGTTACTTTAATAAAAACCGGCGGTATGCTGAATGTGTATAAAGCAAAAGACAAAAAATTCAACAACCTGTGTGCAGTAAAGGAACTGGTTACTTCTTTTGACGATGAAACAGAGGAAAAAGAAATTACAGAATGGTTTAAAAGAGGAGCAATTCTTCTTGCAAGTATGGATCATCCGAATTTACCGAAAGTTCTGGACTACTTTGTAATTAATGAACGGTATTATCTTATAATGGCCTTTATAGAAGGATATGATCTGGAAAGCAAGTTAACCAATGAAGGAGAGCCGGGACTGCCGGAAGATAAAGTTATTGAGTGGGCGATAAAAACGTTAGAAATCCTGGATTATCTTCACAACCAGGATCCACCTGTTGTTTACCGTGACATAAAACCTTCCAATATCATGGTGAATAAAGACGGACGGGTTATGTTAGTAGATTTCAGTATAGCCAGAACAGTCTATGATGACGGTCAGATAAGAAAAACTGCTATAGGCACACCGGGATATGCTCCTGAAGAACAGTATAAAGGTAAAGTTGAGCCACGGTCAGATCTCTATGCCCTTGGTGCAACCATTCATCACCTTCTTACCGGTTCATATCCTGCACCATTTACATTCACCCCGTTGAGAAGAATAATTCCGTCAATAACCTGCGAGTTGGAAAATGCTGTTATGAAATCCCTGAAAGATGATATAGGGGAAAGATTTTTAACTGCAAGAGATATGATTGATGCCCTGTCTTTCAAACAGGAAATAAAAGAAATAAAAGAAATAAAAGAAGAAGAACATTCGAAATCTTCTGTTTTAAATCCTGCAATGATTTTAATTCCCGCCGGATCTTTTAATATGGGATGTGACATTGATTTTTCAGGTGAAAAACCTGTTCATACCGTTGAATTAAGTTCCTTCTACTTTGGTAAATATCCCGTTACAAATGAAGCTTTCTGTGCCTTCTTAAATTCAGAAGGAAATCAGATCGAAGACAATGTTAACTGGGTAAATATAGTTTCCACTAAATGGTGCGGTATACTCGGCGGTCCGAGACCTGGCTCATTCAGAGTCAGTCAGGGCTATAGAAACAGGCCTGTAGTAAGCGTAACCTGGTATGGAGCAGTATCATACTGCAACTGGTTGAGTGTTCAGTCCGGATATGAGCCATGTTATGGCCCCAGAAATAACAGAGGGAAAGACCCTTCTATATGGCTCTCAGGTAAAGGATACAGACTTCCTACAGAAGCCGAATGGGAATATGCCTGTCGTGCCGGCACAGATACCCAGTATTACTGGGGCGATAATATCGATGGAGCTTATTGCTGGTATCAGGCCAATTCTTCAGGCAATCACCATGATGTTGGACTGAAATTACCTAATAGTTTCGGGCTTTATGATATGAGTGGCAATGTATCGGAATGGTGTAATGATTGGTACGGACCTTATCCTGATACATCTGTTAAAAATCCTTCCGGCCATCCTTCCGGTCAGGCCCGTGTGCCAAGAGGCGGAAGTTACTGTTCCGGAGCCTTTTACTGCAGATCTTCAAGCCGCAGTTGCAGCTGGCCTTCTGCTCTGTGTAACTCCCTCGGTTTCAGACTGGCAAGAAGCTTGTAATATTTTACCAATCTAAGATCTCACATCCTGCAAACCATTAAGGAGGTTTTATGAAAAAATTAGCATTTATAATATTATTCTCTTTTATTATAAATTTCAGTAATACAGCTTTCTCTCAGGAGAAGGCAGAGGAAGAAATAAGGATATGTGTAAATATACCTGCTCTCACCCTTACTGTATATAAAAAGGACAGAATAATAAAACAATTTAAAATAGCGGCAGGTAGCCCGAAAACGCCGACTCCTACAGGACAGTATAAAATAGTCAGTAAAGAAACTGACCCTGCATGGTATCCTCCTCCGAAACCTGTAAAAAAAATAGATGATAAAGGGGTAGAATATACGGAAATGATCGTAGAGGAACCTGTTCCTCCGGGCCCTGATAACCCGCTGGGAAAATACTGGATGGGTCTTGATAGAAATGATCTCGGCATACACAGCACAAATAACCCTTCTTCGATAGGTTATTCTGTTTCCCATGGATGTATCAGAATGGACCCGTCTCAGGTCAAAGAAGTATTTGATCTTGTACAGGTCGGAACAATAGTAGATATAGTTTATAAAAGTACAGATATAGCAGTAGAAGGAGACTCAATATATATAGCGGCATATCCTGATATATATTCCAGAGAAAAAGACAGATTAAAAAACCTTGAATATAAACTCGATAAAACCGGTATAGCTTATGATGAAAAACTTCTGAAAGAGATACTGGAGAGAAGCTCCGGAAGATTCCTCATGGTATCCAATCCCTATAAAGTAATCTTTCAGGGACAGGACGTATATGTAAAATCCATATATCCTATGGATTTTATGGGTGGTAAAAAAGAATTTTATATATCCCTGAAAGACTGGAATAGTATTTCTTCCGATACTATTACTCTGGATAAAGAGAAAGCACTGGCCACTGTAAAAGGGAAAAAAATCAGCTTCATCTTTTATGACGAACGATGTTATGTTAATGCTATAGAACTGGCAAAAATCGTTGATATGGACTATCTAGTGAATAAAGACACAAGAACATTAAGTTTTTACTCGGTAGTAATGAATTTAAACGGGAAACCTGTCTGGGGAGAAGGAGATTTAATACAGGATAAACCATTTATATCAATCAAATATATCTCTGATGTAATGGGAATAAAATTTGCCTGGAACAACAATACAAAAGAAGCCAGATTCGGTGATACGTCTTTCAAATGTGTTCTGAAGAAAGGAAAATCCTTAATTCCGGTAGAAAAACTGGCAGAACATTTTTCTTTTCATGTGAAAAGAGAAAATAAAAGACTCATAAATATTTATTATCCCGAATTTTTATTAAATGATATATCACTTACGAAAAAAGCTTTTCTATATCACGGAGAAATATATATATCATTAAGAGAATTCGGAAATATAACAGGTATAAAATTCCAGTGGAAACCTGAAAACAGTAATGTTCTCATAGGGAATAAAAATCTTAAAGCCAGACAATTCGGGGATACTGCATTTTTGCCACTGTCTTCCCTGGTAAAAACAGGACTGGTAGAAGTAAAAAGACCTGGAGAGAATTATATGTTCATTACAGTGACAAAAATAATAATAAACAATAAATTCTTGCCGGTAGAAGCCTACAGGGATGGCAATAATGATGAAATAATGATACTCTTCGATGATATTTTAGCGTCCGGTTCACAGTGTTTTTTATATAATCCTGAAAGTAAAACTGCCACATTTAACGGTGAAAAGATAAATACAATTCAGAGGAAGGAAGGAATCTATGTGTCTCTCACTGAATTGAGCCGGTTAAAAGGATTCCAGGCAGATTACGATCGTAATGATTATATCATAAGAATATTTGTCGACGTCCAATCAGATAAACAGTAAAAAATTATAAAAAAAATACAAATTCCCCTTTACATTTTTTCTAATGTCGTGATAAGTAATTAACGAAATATAAAAAGGGTAATGATTAAGGGGTAAAAAATTACGGAGGTGTATATAAAATGTTAGCAGTTGGCGGTTCATTTGGTTTTGGAGCAGTTGGGATGCAAAGTTATATGCAGATAGGCATGGGCGGAGGAATATTTTCCGGCGGTTTCATGTCAGGTATGGGTATGTTCGGAGGAATGAGTTCCATGTGTGTCGGTATGGGCGGAATGACTCCATTTATGGGTATGGGCGGATGCGGCATGGCAGGAGGCGGACTCGGTATGGGTATGGCAGGAGGCGGCTTAGCCAGTGATGCAGATCTGGCAGCCCTGAATGCAAGAGTAGCAAGAAGAGGTGCTCTTATAAATCAAAAATGTAAAACAGCAAGAATGGGTGGATTTCTCGGGAAATTACTCGGTTTTGCAGCAGGAGTTGGTATAGCCGCACTGGTTCTTGGCACAGGTGGAGCAGCTTTACCTCTTGCTCCATTATTGATGGCAGGAGTAATGGGGTCCGGTGTGGGAAGTCACCTCGGATTTCTCCTTGGCGGCGGCGGAGGCCTGTCAAGAGGTATACCTCTCTAGGTCTTATAAATTAGCGCATATTAAGTATGAATTGTAATTAATAACAGACTCTGACTGAAGTCTCTGAGTAAGTACTCTAAAAGCCTTCTGCTGTTATTCATCGGAATTGGCCGGAGGATCAGTCATCATAAGCTGTAAAAGGTTTTTACTACACACTACTAAGAAAACTATAGAAACGATGGAATACCATCGTTTTTTTATTTATTCTGAGTATCGTAACAGGTAAAAGGGTATTCGTAAAAAGCTTCTGCCTGGCAGGCTCTGGAGAAGAAAAATTAGTTTTTTCTATAGAATTAAAAATTAAATAAGGGTTAATTTATTGTCTGTAAAACAAATGATATAAGGCAAATTATTTTTCTTCGTAAGAGCCTGTCAGGTAGAAGCTGATAAAATGGTTACTAATTTACCTGGTGCGGTAATAAGTAATGAATAGTGATAAGTAGCTTACTATAAATCAGAAAAAAACTCTGTTTTAAAAGGATATCCTACTATCTGAGTCAGTATTTTTTCAATAGGCCTGTTTATTGTCATTTCGAAGGCTAAATTATTTGGAACAAACTGAAAATGTCCTTCTCTCCAGCTCAATATCCTTTTTACAACCTCTTCACCTTTCCCCCATTTATCTTCTGCATGAATTGCCTTGCCCTGTAAAAAAAACAAAGCAGCTTCTTCTCCTGCCAGGTAAAAGCAGATTTTACCGCTCTGTCTGGTGTTGACCATGATTTGAAATATGTAAAAAGGCGGTATATAGTTTATATCTCCTGCAAATACAAGCCCTTCTACATAATCGGGAGCATTATGAACAAGATTCTGGCTTTCTTTTAATGACATAGAATAGTCATTTCTATCCAGGTAAAGTTTTATGAGTTTTTTTCTTGCTTCAGTATTGGATGGGTTTTCTTTAATAAGAGATGTATATCTTTTAAGAGCTTTTTCTTCTTCGAGGTTTTTCTCTCTGGTTTTAAATTCTTTTGTCTTTTTTCCTTCATTTCCATAACCTCTATGGCCGAAATCTCTTGCAAATTCCGAGACAGAAAAAGTTTCTTCTTTAGACTGTTGCTCAGAATATGGCAAAGAAGGAGGCATGAATACTTTATTACTATCGTCGTCTTTTTTCTTAATAATATATTCTGCGTAATTCTTTGGTGTTAAATCTTCTTCTGCTTCAGCGGGTAAATCTTCTGATCTTTCTTTAAAATAAACCCATTTAACACCTTCTTTTTCTTCCCATGGGCCTTTATTTATATTTACCTCTTCTTTTGTTTGGGAAGGGAAAAATAACTCTTTTAATTTATTGGTAAGGCTTTTCGATTTCTTGTATTGCAAATATTATTCACCAGACAGAAAAAATTATGGTAGATTAGAATGAAAGTCCATGCTGAATACCGGTTAATTTATTTATAGTTTCCTGAATAGCCTGTACTATCCAGGGCTGAACTTCCAGTTTTAAAGCTTCTGTAAGATAAGGAACTGCTTTGTTATCACCTAAATTACCAAGAGCTTTTACTACATTATAACGGACTGTATCGTCCGGATCAGACAGAACCTTTATTAAATGTTCTACTGCTCTCTGGTCTCCAAGTTCTCCAAGAGCCCATGCCGCATCAATTCGATTTTCAGCAGACGGTGATTTAAGTTCTGATATTAGTTGATCGAAATTTTTCTCCATTGCATTAACACTACCGTTTATAAAAAAAATAGACATCATTACAATAAGAAAAAAGAAAATTCCTCTAGTAATATACACAGACGAATTCCTCCTGATTTTTCAAAAAATATTTTGTTGGGTTGAGCATGATAATCTCCATGTGAAGAAAATAAACGACAGTTAATAATCAAAAAACCATAATAATCCATATTTCATAAGCGTTTTACTTAAAAATTATGCTCAATTTATGAAAGGATATCTTTTAAAATAGTTTATTTATTTTACTATACAGGGAAAATAATGTCAAGTTATGTAGCTTACAATCCAACCAGTATTACTCTATACGCCAGAATACAGGTTGAAGATAAACGGGTCCTGAGCTATAGTTAATCGTAGAATCTGTCACATAAGGATTATATCTAAATGTTACCACACAACCGCTGGCACCGGTATTTTTAACAATAACACCGGAATTGCCATGCTTATCCGGATCAGCATTTATTATAATACCTTCAATTGTAATTGAATTATTAGCAGTATCGGTACATTTATTTTCCAGATTTATTGTTCCATCTGTCGTATAAACGACTCCTTTAAAGGTATTTCCTCCGGCAATAGGTGTTGCCCTGGTAGTAAGAGTGAAGGACTTCCCATAAATTGCTACAGTATGCTTATTTATAGGACTGTATATATGCATACTGGAATCGTACAGCCAGATATCCTCTGCAGAAGCAAAGGTAAATGATTGAGCATCAACAGTAACATGGTATGATCTGAGATATCCGTCTATAAAGAGACCGGAATAAATATTATCATTAACCTGGATATGCATCGGATCACCGCTGCCGCCGGGGTTTATGTCTAAATTACCTCCCCAGTGATAAATATTATTTTTACTTACTGTAAGGGTATTATTATTCCAGCTCATACCATCAGGAAGATAATCTTTCATGTCCTGCCAGTCTTCAAAATCATAAATCGTAACAAACCCTAATTTAAGATAAATGTGTACTTTAGCTTTCAATGTACCGCCATCATTTTTTATCTGTCCGAGAAATTTAACTTTAGCACTCATAAACAGGTCAATACCCAGGTTCGGTACATTTTCATTCATTTCATGCTCGTTACCGCCACCTGCCAGAGCAAATGATTTAGCTCTCGCCTTAAGGGTATCATATTCTAATTTCAGGCATTGCTTTGTAGGGACATTACTTACCGGTATGCCATTCCCTGATATTATGTCGGCAACTGTGGCAGCGTCTCCTACAGTTCCGCTTGAAGCAACAGTTGAATTATATAAAGAAAGGGATACGTTAGAGCCCTTGGAAAAGGTATTGCCAGCCGAGTAATTACAATGGATATTACTGGGAAATCTGTCAGGATTGGCAGTTAGCTTGAGAATAAGAGGGTTAGTACCGGGATCAGTATTTATAGATACAGCGCCATCACTGTAGAGTGTCATAGGAACAAACTGATAATGTACAATGGCTTCCACAATCTTACTGGATTTATTCCCTCCTCCTGCCGGAACTGTTCCTTTAGATACTACCAGAATGGAATAAGGAGGAATAATCCTTGAGTCACCAAAGGCATCTATAATAGTTGTAGAAGTAGATTTACCTATATTCGAACTATATTCATAGACATTAAAAGTCCCTCTCCCGATGGAATCACTGTAGTTTGTAGTAGCAGGCAGGCTACTTATAGAACCATACGTTTCCAGCTTATAAAGCATATAATGAATACCGCTTTCTGCAACATTCAATGCTTCTGTATCATAATAATATCTCATAGACATACTCATATGGGAATAACTATTCAACATAAGAACAGAGGCAAGGCCCAGGAGTATAAAACATATGCCCAGTGCCGATATAACTGCCATTCCTTTTTTAATTGTATATCTTTTCATTTTCTGCCATCCCTTTTCTATTTAATTTTCATAATAGTATTTCTCATAAATATAGTTAAAGTTTCTACTGCTATTAATTCTCCCCCGTTTTCCCCTCCTCTTGGGCTCTTATATCTTGTTTCTACACGTAATGTGCAATAAGAAGGTTCTACAGATGGTATTTCTACAGAAACATCGTAAATATTTCTTGCAATAACATGAGGAGGTAGATCGGGAGAGCATGTTCCATCAAGTATATGCCTGAGATCATCAAAGGCCAGGGGAATTTCAAAGCCATATTCATTTGGATCAAAAACTGGCACATAATCAGGATTTGTTGTAAAGGTACTATTTTTTCCAGGAGATGAAAATGCTCTCTTTAATAAAAAGTAGTATGGTTGAGTTGAATTTTTTATCTCTCTCGGAGTATGTGGATCAGCCTGAAGATAATATATAACATAGGCTTCCCACTGGGGAGAAGCCACATTAATATTTGGCTGAGAGCCAGCTGCGTTATTTCCCAGTGTCGTTAAAAAACTTATTGCCTTCGGTACATTAGTAACGGGATCATTACAATCACTCAGTGATGCTCCATGAGTTCTTCTCAGATCTTTACTGAACCAGGTTATGCCTTTCACTGCTTCTTTTCTTATAAAAGAAAGACCGCTTTCTTCCCGTGAAACTTTAAGGCTGTGATACATAATCTGAGAAGCTATCCCCATTAAACACAAAAAAATCATGGTACTTATGACAACTTCCAGAAGTGACATACCCTTATTAAATTTCATTTTTTCATACTTCAATTTCATAAATCCCTCATGGAACTTTTGTTGGAACAGCAAGGTAGTTGTGTATATAAGAGGAAAATTTTATTTCTTTCTTTACCCCCTGTATTTCTAAAGATTTTCCTTCCAGATTTTTATCATACCAGTATACACTTATTGTAATTTTTTTCAATCTATTAATAGGATGGGTAGAATCAACAGTATCTACAAGTGACATTTTTCGTAAAAATTTCATATTATCAGACGTAACTTCAGAAAGAGTGTATGGACTGCCTGATGTGGCATAAACATCAAAATTACATAAAAATTCCTTTTGATACAATTCAAGGGTAGACTGAGCCAGATTTGTGGCAAGTACCATATTATCTCCCTTTTTAATACCCATAATGCCGGCAATAAACATACCTGTTATTGTTATAACAGCCAGTGCCAGTATAACCAGAGCAACCATAATTTCTGTAATATTTAACCCGTAGAAAGATTGGATTTTTTTTATATTTCTCATTGTTTTAGTCAGTCCTATAAATGATTCATCATATAGGTTTTATTTCATTGTCGTGACCCATAACGTGTGACGGATTTAATCACTGCGCATCACGCATTATATATATATTATACACCTTTTATATAAAATATACTGTAATTTTGATTATAAAAGAGAAAATATATAATAGCAATATTTTCCATAACCCATAACTCATTTTCAAACGCAATCTGTGACATTCATTTTTTACGGAGGACTATTAACATAGATGGAGAAATATATTATTTAAATTTTACATGATAGTTGACAGCATAATCGTGTGATGCAGTTAACTACAGATAATTTGGAGGTTTCTTATGGTAAAACAAGAAAGATTATTCCTTACTGATGCACAGTTGAAATCAGAATTAGAACGATGTGAATACTGTGAAGAAAAACCATGCAAAACTGCATGTCCTGCAAACTGTTCTCCTGCTGACTTCATCATGGCAGCTAAAGTCGGCAATAAGTTTGACATAAAAAGAGCTGCGGCAGAAATACTGACAAACAATCCACTCGGCGGAATCTGCGGTCTTGTATGTCCTGACAGACACTGCAAAAGTGGCTGTGTCCATGCAGGCCTTCATACACCCATTAATATTCCGGCCATACAGGCATCTATCATTCAGAGAGCAAAAGAAGCCGGTATAATGCCTGAATTTAAAAGGACAACAAAAAATGGTAAAAAAGTTGCCATAGTAGGAGCAGGTCCTGCCGGACTCGGAGCTGCTGCAATGCTTGCCGGTAAAGGTTACAGTGTTACCTTATTTGATAAGGAAAATAAAGCAGGAGGGGCATGTCAGTGGATTCCTGACTACAGACTTCCGAAAGATGCTCTACAAAGTGATATTAATTTTGTAATGTCTCTCGGTTCTGTAGAGATGAAACTGAATTCCGATATTACAGACTATGAAGCATTATTGAAGGAATATGATGCAGTTCTTGTCACAATCGGTCTTCCTGTACCCATAAAACTCGGAATAGCAGGTGAAGAAATAGCAGTAGGAGGAACTGATTACCTGAAAAATCCCGGTGCCTATGAAATGAAAGGTACTGTTGCAGTAGTAGGCGGCGGAGCAACAGCAACAGACTGTGCTGTAACTGCAAAGCTCAGGGGAGCAGAAAAAGTTGAAATGTTTTCTCTGGAAAAAATAAGTGAAATGCCCCTTGACCCGCGAGAAAGAGAAGAATTACTCAAATATGGTATTGAAATAAATGGCCGTGTAAGACTTATTTCCATAAAAGTCAACGGAAAAATTCAATCAGTAGAAACAATAAAAGTAACCCTTCCTGCCGATGTTAAATTCAACCTTAAAGATATAAAAGATCTTCCCGGAACGGAACAGATAAGGAAAGATATAGATCATATCATAGTAGCTATCGGCAACAGATCAGGACTCAAACGGGTGGAAAAAGCAGGTATCTTCTACGGAGGAGATTGTGAATGCGGCCCTACTACCGTAGTAGAAGCAGTTGCAGCAGGGAAAAATGCAGCCCTCGCAATCGATGCCTGTATATCAGGGAAAGAAAAACCTGTTTTCGAGAAAAAGATTAAAAGCAATGAACCTGTACCCGGCTATGACTGGCTTCCCGTATCACTGGAAACAGATTTCTTCGGCAGAAAAATCAATTCCCCCTTCCTTCTTTCTGCAGCACCTCCTTCCGATGGTTATGAGCAGATGAAAAAAGCCTATCAGGCAGGATGGGCAGGTGGAGTAATGAAAACAGCTTTTGACGGTATTCCGATCCATATTCCCGGAGAATATATGCATGTCTTCGATAAATATACCTATGGTAACTGTGATAATGTATCAGGCCATCCCCTTAAGAGGGTATGTGAAGAAGTAAAGAAACTGGTAAAGGAATTTCCTGACAGGCTTACCATTGCCTCTACAGGAGGCCCTGTCACAGGTAATGATGAGGCAGATAAAAAAGGCTGGCAGAGCAACACAAAGAAACTGGAAGAAGCAGGAGTTATGGCTATAGAATACAGTCTGTCGTGCCCGCAGGGAGGAGACGGTACGGAAGGTGATATAGTGTCTCAAAACCCGGCATTGACAGCAAAGATCATAGACTGGGTCATGGAAGTAAGTAATCCCGAAATACCGAAACTCTTCAAACTAACAGGAGCAGTAACGTCTATTGCTCTTATAGTTAAAGCAATAAAGAAGGTTTTTGATAAATATCCTGATAAAAAAGCCGGTATAACCCTTGCAAACACCTTCCCTGCCCTGAATTTCAGAAAAGGTGAGAAAAAGGAATGGGATGAAGGTATTATAGTTGGTATGAGCGGCAACGGTGTTACACCAATAAGTTATCTCACCCTGTCCAATGTATGCAATCTCGGTGTTACAGTATCAGGTAACGGCGGACCTATGACCTATAAAGCAGCAGCAGATTTCCTTGCCCTGGGAGCAAAAACAGTTCAGTTCTGTACAGTAGTAACCAAACATGGTTACGGTGTTATTGATGAATTGAAACAGGGTATCAGTCATTTAATGGCAGAAAGAGGCATAAAATCTATTGCAGAGCTTACAGGCATTGCTGCGCCACATCCTGTAAGAGACTTTATGGCCCTCACGCCTGTAAAGAAGATTTCTACAGCAGATAAAGATCTCTGTCTCAGCTGCGGCAACTGCACCAGATGTCCCTATCTTGCCATCACGCTCGATGAGGAAAAACATCCGAAAACAGATCCGGAAAAATGTATCGGTTGCAGTATTTGTGTTCAGAAGTGTTTCTCAGGTGCTCTTTCCATGAGAGAACGAACAGCTGAAGAAGCAGCAGCATTAAAAGAAGATTAATTTTAAATAAAAAAATCGGACTTAATAAGTCCGATTTTTTTTATTTAAGGGACTGTAAGAAAATAACTCTGGCAAATCATGGTTCCTGTCCTCACGTGACGCGTGACGCGTTACGCGTTACGATTGTAACTATGATAAGGTTATTCTTTTACAACCAGCTAAAATTTTCCGAGACTTTTCAGTATTTTCTCCGGCGTGAAAGGACTCTCTCTGAGTCTTATGCCGACAGCATTATAAATAGCATTTGATATGGCAGGGAGGGCTCCGCATATGCCTATTTCTCCCACACTTTTTGCTCCGAAGGGACCGGAAGGTTCATAGGTAGGGACAAGTAAGGGAACTATTTCGGGAAGGTCTGCCATTGTAAATATTTTATATTCCCCAAAATTTGCATTTAACATCTTTCCGGTACCGGCAAATTTATACTCCTCCGTAAGAGCAAAACTTATGGCGTTAAGGACAGCACCTTCTATCTGACCTCTTGCAAGATTCGGGTTTATGGCAGTTCCGCAGTCTACTGCAGCAACATATTTTACAACTCTTACAAAACCTGTTTCTATATCTACTTCGACCTCTACAAAATGAGCGGCAAAAGGATTGGGAGATTGTTCTGTAATATTGGAACCGGTAAAGGCTATCTGAAATTGATCTTTAAGATAAAGAGAATGGACTGCTATCTTTTTATAAGTCACTTCTTTCTTCTCTTTTTCCCACACCACTTTTTTATTTTCACACAGAAGCTCTTCCACAGGAGCAGACATAATTTTTGCCGCCACCTCAAGGATCTGCTTTTTTATTCCTTCTGCAGTTTTCCTGACTGCTCCTCCTGATACATAGGTAGTGCTGCATGCATAGGCTCCCACATCAAATGGTGTCATATCCGTATCGGAAGAATATACTATAATATCTTCCGGGTCTGTAGAAAGTACTTCTGCTGCAATCTGTGCCATGATTGTATCGCTTCCCGTACCTATATCAGTGGCTCCGAGTAAAAGATTAAAGGAACCGTCATCATTTATTTTCATTGTGGCACTGGCCATATCTACGCCGGGTATGCCTGAACCCTGAAGGAGACATGTCATGCCGACTCCTCTTTTAAGATAGGGCTTATCAGTATCATGGCTCTTTCTCTTTTCATACCAGTTAATCTCTTTTGCTCCGATTTCTATACATTTCTCCAGACCAGGAGTTTCTATATACTGATCAAAACCTTCAGTGCCTTCTCCGAGAGCTTTAAAGACCGGCGAAGTTTCTCCCATTTTTATATGATTTTTCTTTCGAAATTCCATGGGGTCCATGCCTATCTTTTCCGCCATTTCATCCATCTGAACTTCAAGAGAAAAAATTGTCTGAGGAACTCCGTAACCTCTGTAAGCTCCTGAGATTGGATTATTGGTGTAAACTGCTTTCCCTTCAAAATTAATATTATCGCATTTATATAACGGGAGAGCTTTGTTAGCACCATTACAGAGGACTGTAAGACTATGTCCGCCGTATGCACCAGTATCATTTATCACCTGCAAATCTATTGCCGTAATTGTTCCGTCTTTTTTCACACCTGTTTTCAGACGATTATACTGGGGATGTCTGGACATTGAACAGGCAAAGACTTCTTCTCTTGTACAGGTTAATTTTACAGGTTTCCCTGTTTTCAATGTAAGAGCAGCACATATTCTTTCAAGTAAAACCTCCTGTTTACTGCCAAACCCTCCGCCGATCCGCGGTTTTATAACCCTTATGTTTTTTACCGGTATATTGAGAGCAAAAGAAACTATTCTCCTTACATGAAAAGGAACCTGGGTGGCTGTCCTTATAACGAGCCTTCCTCTCTCATCCAAATAGGTAATTGTACTGTGAGGTTCTATGGCACAGTGCTGTGCCCTGTGAGAATGATACGCTTCTTCAATAATGAAATCAGCTTCTTTAAATCCTTTTTCTATATCTCCAATTTTCATGTCTACAGAGGATGCAATATTACGGTCAGGTTTATATTCCACAGGTATTGGAATATGTGCTTCCGGCTCGTCATGTATGACAGGTGCCCCGTCTTTTATTGCATCTCTCGGATCAAAAACAGAAGGCAATATTTCATAGTCAACTTTTATCAGAGAAAGTGCTTTTTCAGCGATCTCCGGGCTTTCTGCCGCAACTGCCGCAACCATGTCTCCCACATAACGAACCTTCTTATCCAGAATAAAAGTATCATAAGGAGACGGCTCGGGATACCCCTGGCCGGCCGTGGCATGAATATTTCTCGGGAGATCCTTCCAGGTAAGCACTGCTTTTACGCCGGGAAGTTTTTGTGCTTCAGTTACTTCAATTTCTTTTATCAGTGCATGACTGTGAGGGCTTCGTAATATTTTCCCGTACAGCATGGCGAACATGAAAAAATCATCGGTAAATTCCGTCACTCCTGTAGCATGATATATACCGTCTATTTTATTTATACTTTTTCCTACTACTTTTGTCTCCATCTATTTATCACCTCTGATTTCCAGGGAAGCTTTTTTTATGGCCCTTATCTGTGCATTATAACCGGTACATCTGCATAAATGGCCGTCCATCGCTTCTTTTATCTCTTCTATTGAAGGCTCCGGCTTACGGTCTAAGAGGGCTTTTGCAGAAGTAATCTTTCCCGGTATACAAAATCCGCACTGGACCCCGCCTTCTTCTACAAAATATTTCTGGAGAGCATGGGGATTATCATGAGTTCCTATACCTTTAACGGTCGTTATTTCTCTCCCCTCTGCAAGTCCTGCAAGTTTGATACAGGAAACATTTGGTTCTCCGTCAACCAGAACTGTACATGAGCCGCAATCACCTGTATTACAGCCTTTTTTTACTTCATAATAACCTTCTCTTCTTAAAACATCTAACAGAGTATCGGAAGGATTTATATTGAATTCTTTTTTTTCTTTGTTTACAGTAATGTTTAATTTCATGATCTGCCGTTTCCTCCTGTAGATGATAGTAATCTTTTAATAAGAACACCTGTAAGATATTTCCTGTAATCCTCACCTGCTCTGAAGTTTTTCAGAGGTGTTATCTTTTCTTCTGCCTTTTTCGCCACATGTTCTATCAATGTTTCACTCAGAATCTTTCCTTTTAACAAATTTTCTATCTCAATAAATCTTTGAGGCACAGAGGTTACTCCGCTTATTGCCAGTCTGCAGTCTTTAATTACAGAAGAGTCAAATTCCATAGAAACAGCCACATCCATCAGAGTGTAATCAAAATTTGTTCTTGAAAATTTTATAAATCCTCCTTTTGTATGACAGGAAGGTACGGGAATGATAATCTCTGTAAGCAAATCCTGTGAAGACAGCTCTTTAGCCGGTCTTTTTTGAATCAATTCTTCAACAGAAATGATTCTTTTTTTCTCTGAATTTCTTATTTCTACAGATCCGTTCAGAACCAGAAGTGCTACAGGCAAATCAGACCATATTCTGAGTGCTACAATATTCCCTCCTATGGTACATACATTTCGTATCAAACGGGAACCGACTCTGGAAGCTGCCCTGGCAAGGACACCTCCTGCCATATTATTTATAAGTTCTGATGTTGCTATTTTCTGAACAGTAGTTGCAGCACCGATCTTTACAGTATTTCCTTCCTGTTTTATATAATCGAGACCGGCTCTGTTTATATCTACGAATCCTTTTACGGAAGGATTTTTCGAAAATATCACGGCAGTAGAGCCGGCAACAGGAATATTTATAGATTTTTCATCTCTGTTTTTTGAAAGAATTTCAAGTATTTCGTCTGTACTCTGAGGATAATGAAATTCCCGGACATTCAACAAATTTATCACTCCAATCAATATGCGTGATGCGTAATGCGTAACGCGTAATGCGTAACAGGGGGAATTAATTCAATATAATAAGCTGATTGATATTCATAAAATCCATACAATACCTTTTCAACTATTATAAGAATATTATACAGGTATAGCTTTTGAAACTAATTGACATTTTCATGGATATATCTTATTATTATACTATAATACCGGTCTTCATGAAAGATGAAAGTCAAAATTTATCAACTTTTATTGTAGAGTATATAAAACAAATGGCAAAAATAGCAGGAGTAATTCTTTCAGCAGGAGAAGGGAGCCGTATGGGCTCCGTTCCGAAGGCTCTTTTAACATTAAAAGGCAGACCATTTATTGAAATCATCTCCCACAACATGTCTCTTGCAGGTATTGATAATATTTATACAGTGATTGGCTATCATGGTGATGTAATAAAATCTCATTTATCCCTGAAAAAAGAAACCATTCTTATAAATCATACCCCTGAACTGGGACAGCTTTCTTCGTTACATGTCGCTATAAAACATATGGCGCCGGAAGTGAGTGCCATCATGGTAACACTGGTAGATCTGCCTCTCATAAAAATAAAAACCTACAGTAATCTGATAAAAGAATGGTCAGAAAAACCTGATATGATATACATACCGGTATGTAATGGCAGAAAAGGTCATCCCGTTATATTTCCGAAGAAGTTTTTCCCGGAGCTATTAAATACTCCTATGAACCTGGGAGCAAGAGCAGTAGTTAATAGTAACCAGGATTCGGTAATAAAATGTGAATATGACGATCCCGGTATATTTACAGATATTGATACGGAAGAAGATTATAACAGAATAGTCAATGACCCCGCCCACAAAGGGCAATGTCATTAAGTTAATGCGTAACTCCTGTTCAAAAAATCTTTTAAATATGATATAATAAGTCTATGGAACAACACAATATTCAGTGGCACAGTTATTTTGCCCAGGTAATGGAAAAAGTCTGCACAAAACTTGACTTCCTTGTTGAAAGAGAACAGGAAGTGGGCAAAATGCCACTTAAAATTGATTTTATTATTATAAAGAAAAAGGATATTACCTATAAGGCTCTGGATATTCCTTACAGTTATTTCAGTGATTTTAATATTATAGAATTTAAATCCAGAACAGACACCTTTGACAGGCATGACCTTTATCAATTAGAGGTCTATGGCAGACTCTACGGCATATTAAAAAAAATTGACAGGAGAAATAAAATTGCTCTCTGGTCTGTGGCCAGCCATTTTACCGATAAATACAGAGACAGTCTACTGGAGTGCAATGTAAATAATGAAGAAATAGACAGGGGATTTTTCAAAGGGAAAATCTCAGGCTTTGATTATTATGAAATGAATCTCACTGATTTACCTTTTAAAAAGGAATTTTATCCTTTTCATATCTTCAGTAAGAATAAGGAAAACATAAAAAGTCTTATAGAAATTTCTATAGATAATCCGATGGAAACAGAAACATATAAAAAAGAAATAATGTATCTCCACAGTAAATTTTACAGGGAGGTGTTATTTATGAAATTATTAAACCCTCTTGAAGCAGGGTGTGACGAGGAAGGACTGAAGGAATTATTCTTTGAAGAACCTCTCGGAAGTATCTTTTTTACTAAATGGGTAGATGAAATTATCGAGAAAGTAGGAGAAGACACCTTTATTAATAAACTCGGAGAAGATAAGATTATTAATAAACTCGGGAAAGATAAGATTATCAATAAACTCGGAGAAGATGAGATTATCAATAAACTCGGAAAAGATAAGATTATCAATAAACTCGGAGAAGATGAGGTTATCAATAAAATCGGAGAAGACAGGGTCACTAAAATACTTCTGAAAAAACTGGGAAAAAAGAAACTTCAGGAATTAGTTGATACACTTGAGGATGTCTAAATCACGGATTAAACGGATTAAAAGATTACACGGATTTCCCCAAAAAGTCGGAGTAGGAATTACAGTTACCTGTAACCCCCTCCACAGATCCGTACGAGCGGAATTACCGCATACGGCTCCCACCTCGGGTATTGACGTAATTTCTGCTTTACGTATCCGCTCAAGCTCATTTCTCATACTCCCCCGGCTCTGTGTCCGGTATATGCTTCGCTCTGGCGGTTTCCCCTTGGCCAGTTCCCTTCCCTCCATTACCTCCGCTGTTACTTCCATAACTTTGTTCGATAACTTCTCCGGTACTATGAAACTGTCCGACTCCCTGTATCCGTTCATCATTGTCTTACTCCTTCGGGATTCACAATGCGACCCCTCTTCACAAAAGGGTAGATACAGGGTCTCCCGATTCCCGTCTGAAATGTTTCCATACGTGCATAGGGTCTATGACCACGCAGTGTCATAACTTGACATTGTCACATTAATTTTTTTATTAAAAACTAAAGTTTTTAATAAAA
>DAIOEN010000046.1:0-39314 GCA_036746235.1 Vulcanimicrobiota bacterium
AAGAAGAAGCTGAAGAAGAAGCTGAAGAAGAAGCTGAAGAAGAAGTAGAAGAAGAAGCAGAAGAAGAGGTTGAAGAAGTAGAAGAAGCTGAAGAAGAGATTGAAGAAGTAGAAGAAGAAGCTGAAGAAGAGATTGAAGAAGAAGCTGAAGAAGAGATTGAAGAAGAAGCTGAAGAAGAAGAGGTTGAAGAAGAAGTAGTAGAAGAGGTTGAAGAAGAAGTAGTAGAAGAGGTTGAAGAAGAAGTAGTAGAAGAGGTTGAAGAAGAAGAGGTTGAAGAAGAAGAGGTTGTCGAGGAAAAAATGGAAAAAATAGAAGAAGCTCAAGAAAAAGAAGAAGTAAAAATAGTAGTAGAAGAAGATATGAAAGGAGCCAGAGAAAAAATTGAGGAAATAGAAAGAAAGAAAAAGGAGGTTTTTGTTGAATTACATAATTTTCTTTTTGAATTAATAGAAAGAAAAGGATTGTCTCTTACTTTATCTGCAGGTTCTCCTCCTGTAATTCGCTTAAATAAATCTTCTATAATGCAGATTAATTCTAAGATTATTGCAGATGAAAAAAATACATTACTTCTCAGCCAAATTTTACCTGAAGCTTTAATACAGGAATGTCATTTTAAAAAAACAATTAACAGTTTTTTTAATCTGGAAAAAGAAAGTATTGCCTATAAATTTAATGTTAAAATTTATAAACAAATAAATGGATGGGATCTCATTTTTAAACCTTCTAATAAGCAGGTCCCGTCTTTTGAAGAGTTAAATCTTCCACAGGCAATAAATTCTCTTGTAAAGACATATAAACATGGATTAATCATAATCAATGGACTGAAATATTCCGGTAAATCTACTACGATAGCCTCTATGATACATACTATTAATCAGGATAGATATGCCCATATAATAACTCTGGAAGACAGCATTGATTATTTCTATACACCTCAAAAATGTTTAATCAGGCAGCGTTTGCTGGGTTGTGATTTTAAGAATATTACAGAAGCACTTTCTTCAACATTAAAAGAGGATATAGATTTAGTATTTATTTATGAAATTAATAAACCGGAACTGCTTAAACAGGCTTTGATAGCAGCAGAAAAAGGGGTTCTGGTACTGGCATGTATGAATACAAATGATACTATACAGGCAATAGAAGAATTAACAGGAATTATGCCGGAAAAAGATAAAGCATATATGGGTGATTTACTTGCAACGAATTTAAAAGCCATTATATCTCAAAAACTACTTCCGAATACTGAAGGGACAGGACTTATTCCGGCTATAGAAGTATTTATAGAAACATTTAAATTATCACGGGTAATAAAAGAAGGAAAAACAGAACTGATTAGTTCTATTATAAATGAAAATTCAGAACTGGGAATGCAAAGTTTCGATAATTCAATCTTAACTCTGCTAAAGGAAGAAAAAATCTCTACTGAAGTAGCTTTAAATTCAATAAAAGATAAAAGTATGCTGGAAAATTGAAGCTGAATTTGTATGAGGAAGGAGAAAATAAAAAGTGCTTGGACGTATCTGGAAAAGAGGTAAAAAAGAGACAAAAGTGCTGGAAGAAGAGGAAATTATAACTTCTCTGGAAGAAGAACAGGTATCAAAAGCGAAAAAAACAAAAGTCGGAAAATTTCAAATTATTGAAACAAAACTGAAATATAAATATGATATAAAGAGTTTATTTGAAATAATGATGGATTTAACGCCTCCTGTAATAAACCTGCATATATCACCGGGTTTCCCTCCTTATTTTAGATATAATGGTGAACTCCTGGTAACAGATTTACCACCTCTCACTGTAGAAGAATCTGAAAAACTTTTATATCAATACTGCCCATCAGAAAAAATTCATGAATTTGAAAAAAATTATTATGTAGAATTTTGTAGTGAAATACCCGGATTAAGTAAATTCAGAGCTAATTTAAGGAAAGAAAACAGAGGGATTGGAGGTGTATTTAAAAGATTACCGTCAAAAAGTTTTTCTATAGATCAATTAAATCTCCCAAAAGTATACAAAGATATAGCTAAAAACGAACAGGGTATGATTATAATATCCGGCCCTCCTAACAGTGGAAAAACAACGACAGCAGGAGCTCTGGTTAAATTTATAAGTAATACAAGAACCTGTAAAATACTCGTTCTGGAGAAGGCTGTTGAATTTATACACCCTACAAAGAAATCCATTGTTATTCATAAAGAAGTAGGGAAAGATATACCTTCCTATAAAGAAGGCATAGAACAGGCATTATTAGAGGATGTAGATGTTATAGTAACTGGAGAAATTGAAGATAGAGAAAGTATAGAGCTTTTATTAAAAGCTGCTATGGCCGGTATGCTTGTAATAACAGAATTTTATACAAAAGGTACTGCAAAAACCGTGGAAAGAATAATAAGTCTTTTCTCGGAATCAGATCATAATAAAATATATCTGCAATTATCTAAATCATTACTTGCAGTCATATCTCAGATTATAGTACATAAAAAATCATCACAGGGTAAGACGCTGGTTTCCGAGATACTTCTGGCCAATACTGAAGTTAAAATTTCAATCAAAGAAGGAAATATCCTGCAAATACCAATGATTATTCAAAGAAGCAGGTCAGAAGGAATGCAATCCCTTGATGATGAGTTAGAAAATCTATTAAAACAGAACAAAATTTCCCGGGATATGGTAAAAAACTATTGTATTTCCCCGGAAAGATTTATCAGTGAGGAAGAGTAGAAGATAAATGTAAAATAAAAAATTATAAGCGTTCAGCATATCAGGTATCAGTGCTGAACGCTTATAATTATTTAGCATACTCGATTGCTCTGATTTCCCGGATAACAGTAACTTTTATTTGTCCGGGATATTCTAATTCTTTTTCTATTTTTTTAACAACATTCTTTGCCAGTTTGGCTGCTGTGTAATCATCAACATCTTCCGGTTTAACGATAATTCTGATTTCTCTACCGGCCTGAATAGCATAGGATTTATTTACTCCTACAAAAGAATCTGCTATCTTCTCCAGTTTTTCCAGACGCTTTAAATAACTCTCTAATGTTTCTCTTCTTGCTCCCGGTCTGGCAGCAGAAATAGCATCACATGATTGTATGAGTACAGCTTCTACGGTATTCTGCTCAATATCTTCATGATGAGCGGCAACTGCATGTATTACAGCAGGAGATTCTTTATATCTTTCAAGTATTTCTGAACCTATAATGGCATGAGGCCCTTCTACTGACTGGTCTACTGCTTTTCCTATATCATGTAACAATCCTGCTCTTTTTGCTATATTTACATCTGCTTTCAATTCAGCCGCTATAGCCCCTGCCAGGTATGCAACTTCAATAGAATGATGCAGTATATTTTGTCCGTAACTGGTTCTGAATTTTAACTTTCCAAGTAAATTAATAAGTTCCGGATGCAATCCACTGACACCTGCTGCAAATGACGCCTGTTCTCCTTCTTCTCTTATCCTTACTTCCATATCCTTGGTTGCTTTATTGAACATTTCTTCTATTCTTGCCGGGTGTATTCTGCCATCAACAATGAGCTTTTCCAGAGTGAGCTTTGCAATTTCCCTTCTTATAGGATTAAAGCCAGACAATATAACCGCTTCCGGTGTATCATCTATTATTAGATCAATACCGGTAAGGGTTTCAAGCATTCTTATATTTCTGCCTTCTCTTCCTATAATTCTTCCCTTCATTTCATCATTCGGCAAATGTACTACTGAAACAGTTGATTCACCTACCTGATCTACTGCACATTTCTGAATAGCCAGAGTTATTACCTTACGGGCTTCCTTTTCAGCCTGAGTTTTAGTTTCTTCTATAACTTTTTTAACTGAAAGGGCAGCATCCTGCTTGCTCTCTTCTTCTATTTCCTTCATAAGAAGTTCTTTGGCTTCTTTAGTGGTCAAATCTGATATTTGTTCTAACTTCGATCTCTGTTGCGAATTAAGCTGCTGGAGTCTTTCTTTCAGACGAACTGCTTCTCTCTCCCTGAGATTCAGCTTCTTTTCTCTTTTCTCCAGTTCTTCGATTTTTTTATCAATAGTTTCTTCTTTACGAATTAATCTCTGTTCAGCTTTCTGCAACTCTCTTCTTCTTGATTGACTCTCCTTTTCAGCCTCACTTCTAATTCTATGAGCTTCGTCCCTGGCTTCCAGAAGAATTTCTTTCTTTCTGGCCTCAGCTTCTTTCTGGGATTCCCTTTTTATAGCTTCTCTCTCTTCATTCTCAAGTTTCTTTCTATCTCTGGAACCCACCTGAGGGTAAAAATATACTATTAGCCCCCCTGCTAATAATGATATGATTATAGCAATTATAACATTTACTATCGCTGGGCACCTGATTAATTAATTAACTCAGGTGTACACCTCCTTATTATAAAAATTAAAACTTTCATCTAAAGTAAAACAACTTTTAAGTAAATAATTTTATCACGATTAATATTTTTTGTAAAGACTTTATTGAATCTGTGAGATATTTCACTTACTTTTTTTTATTCTTCATCTATATTATCGGATTTCTTTTTAGATGGGAACAGATTAAGCTTCTCTCTGATTCTTTTTTCAATTTCTTCAAACACATCCGGGTGTTCTGTAAGATAGATCTTTACATTCTCTTTTCCCTGTCCGATTTTCTGTTCTTTATAGGTATACCATGCACCGCTTTTTTCTATTATTCCCTGTTCAACCCCTATGTCTACGACTTCACCCTCTTTTGATATACCTTCTCCGAACATCATATCCAGAACCACTTCTTTAAATGGCGGAGCAACTTTATTTTTAACAACTTTTATTTTAGTAGAAGAACCTATTATATCACTGCCTTTTTTTATAGATTCTCCCCTCTTAACTTCAAGACGTACGGAAGAATAAAATTTCATAGCTCTACCACCCGGTGTGGTTTCCGGATTACCAAAATAAACTCCTACCTTCATTCTTATCTGATTGATAAAAATAGCTACAGCTTTCGACTTGCTTACAGCTCCTGTAAGCTTTCTCAATGCCTGGGACATGAGTCTGGCCTGAAGAGCCATATGGGGATCCCCCATTTCGCCTTCTATTTCATCTTTTGGTACAAGAGCCGCTATAGAATCAAGGACTATTACGTCTATAGCATTACTTCTGATTAACATTTCCACTATTTCCAGAGCTTCTTCACCTGTATTTGGCTGAGATATATAAAGATCATCTGTTTTAACACCAAGTTTTTTACAGTATTCAGGGTCAAGAGCATGCTCTACATCTATAAAAGCTGCAGTGCCTCCTTCTTTTTGAGCTGAAGCTATAATATGTAATGCCATAGTGGTTTTACCGGAACCTTCCGGACCATAAATTTCTATTATTCTTCCTCTTGGAACTCCACCTATACCCAGAGCCCTGTCTAAAGCTATTGAACCGGTAGATATACTTTCAATATTGAGCGCTTCTGTTTTCCCCAGTTGCATTATAGACCCTTTACCAAAACGCTTTTGTATTTGAAGTAATGTTGCGTCAAGAGCTTTCTGTTTTTCTTCTTCCATAATATAATCCCCTCTCTTTAAAATTTATTTTTTCATAAAAGCTATTTTTTCAATAAATATTGTTCTAATATTTCATATACAGGTCCTGTCGGATAAAGATTACTCTTCATCAGATCTATATGTTCTATTTTTTGCTCTATAAAATCTTTACCTTCGATTTTCTTTAAAAATTTTTCAAAAGCATAAATTTTTTTAAATTTTTTTACCCGTCCTAAAGTAATATGACATTTGAAATCTTTATTTTCCGTGGGAAATCCCTGCTTTTCCAGTGAATTTTCCACTTCTGTATTTAATTTTAATAAATCATCTTTGCCTTCTGATATACCGAGCCATACTACTCTGGGTTGCTTTGTATTCGGGAAACAGCCCGGGTCTTTTAATTTTAACGAAAAGGACTGATAATTTATATCTTTTAAGGCTCTTTTGATATGTATAATTTTTTCTTCAGGTGTATCTCCAAGAAATTTAAGTGTAATATGTAAATTATGAGCTTCAACCCATTTTACAGATGATTCTTCTTTTTTGAAGTCTTCTAATATAATAGAAAGTTGCTTTTTTAATAAGTCATCCAGATTTATAGCGATAAATAACCGTTGATTCATAATTTTTTATATGCCTTTAAAATAATATTGTCACGTCTCAATCTAACAAGGGCTTCCCTGACACCAAAACTATAACAGGACATAGCTACCAGATTTACTGCCTGATTAAAAAACCAGTTTAATTTATGATTATACAGGAAAGATAATATTTTACCACCTTTTAAAGGATTTAACCAGTCAAATCTATAAAGAAGAGAACCAACAAAAATAACCAGAGGATTCATAGTAGCAAGTTTAACTTTTAAACATGGATGTTTAAAATAAAAAAGTACTCCCATATGCCCTCTTTCCACTTCTTTTTTATATATTGCAGCCAGATCGTCTATAACAACACTCTTCTGATAATGGTAGGTAAAGGCTTTCTCGTTTGTTATAGCTTTAGCGCCTATTTTTTTTAATCTAACGCCAAGTTCAAGGTCGAGCCATCCATAACCGGAAAAATCTTCGTCAAACATACCGGCCTTTAATAAAAGTTCCTTTGTCATTGATACATTTCCATTTATAAAAAATGCCGAAGAATAAAACCTTCCCTCACTGGCAGTTTCAGGGTTAATATAATCCGAAGTATTTGCGTAAGAACCTCTTATTATATAATTTTTATATTTTTTATGGGATTTAAAATGCTCTTCTACCAGTCCTGGAGTGGAAATCATATCGTTATCTAAAAAAAGAATAATCTCCCCTTCAGCATGTTTTATACCAAGATTTTCTGCACAGGCCTGACCTTTTTTATCCTGCCTGAAGTATCTTATAAATAAACTCTGATTAAATTCTTTGATTAACGAAGGTATATCTTCTGTAGAACCGTCATCAATAACCAGAATCTCAAAATTATTCCAGGGAAAGGTTTGATTGGAAAGAGATTTTAAACAGTAAAAAAGTACATCCCTTCTGTTAAATGTAGGAATAATAATACTGATCTTAACAGAAGCAATTGAACCTTCCTGTGAGGTAAAATCATTTTCCTTCATAAATCAATTTTATAAGGGCGTTTAAATAAACGCCCTTCAGATACTTCTTTTCCGCAATAATCTCCCTCTAAAAATATTTATAGAGGGAGAATTCTGCGTTACACGGATATTAAATACTCGATTAGAGTTATGCGCCTAAATGTTCTTCTATATACTTGATTGCTTCTTGAACATTTGTAATTTTTTCAGCTTCTTCATCAGGAATTTCTATGTCAAATTCCTCTTCTAATGCCATTACTAATTCAACATTATCAAGTGAATCTGCACCCAAATCATCTGTAAAAGATGCCTTTAAGGTAACTTCCTCTTCATCCACTCCTAATTGTTCAACGATAATTGCCTTAACTTTTTCAGCAATTTCATCATAAGTCATAGTATTTTTTCCTCCTTAATCTTTTGCTAAATGAAAATTCATTTAGCAGATTTTATATCCTGTAAGCCATAATGTCAAGTACTAAATCACATGGCTATACCACCATCAACATTAATTACCTGACCGGTAATATAACCGGCCTTATCAGAGCAAAGGAAAACTACCAGTGGCGCTATATCCTCCGGTGTCCCCAGGCGCTTCATAGGAATTGAAGCAAATAATTTCTCTTTTGCTTCATCTGATAATTTTTCTGTCATTGCAGTCTGAATAAAACCGGGAGCAATAACATTAACAGTAACACCTCTTGTAGCCAGTTCTCTTGCAACTGTCTTGGAGAAACCTATAATGCCGGATTTAGAGGCAGCATAATTTGCCTGTCCTTCATTTCCGATAAGCCCTACAATAGATGCAATATTTATTATTCTGCCATAACGCTGTTTCATCATAGATTTAGCTACAGACTGAGTACAGTTGAACATACTTTTTAAATTAACCGATAAGACATCATCCCAGTCGGATTCTTTCATTCTGACCAGAAGATTATCTCTTGTAATACCGGCATTATTGATAAGAATGTCTACTGGATTATTTTTCAATATTGCTTTTATCATGTTAGTGGTTTCTTCAAAATTTGCCACATTACACTGAACGCTTTCTGCTTCTCCTCCGGCAGCTTTTATTTCTTCTGCTACAGATTTTGCATTTTCTTCTATATAATCATTTACTATAACCCTGGCTCCTTCCCCTGCCAGAGCCAAGGAAATAACTCTACCAATTCCTCTTCCTGCACCTGTTACAAGTGCCACTTTTCCTTTTAATAACATTTTTTATAAACAAGTGTATCTAAAGTACCCTGTTACCTGACCTCCTTTGTATAGTTTTAGAGACTCTCTAAAGTTTTTTATACTATAATATTTACCATTTTACAATACAGGTTCCCCAGGTAAGACCGGCTCCAAAAGTAGATAATAAAATATTATCACCTTTTTTGAATTTATTTTGTTCCATACATTCAGCCAGACCTATAGGTATGGAAGCTGCTGCAGTATTACCCAGATATGTAACATTAACATAAACTTTATCTTCAGGAAACCTCACTTTTTTCGCTATAGCCTCTATTATACGTTTATTGGCCTGATGAGTTATAAGAATATCTATATCAGAAACCTGTAAATTACATTTACTTAATGCACTTGATATATTATCAGTCATATTACGTATACAGGCTTTATAAGTTTCCTTGCCATTCATATTAATATAATGTAACTTATTTGATACGGTTTCTTCACTGGCAGGTTTTCTCGAACCACCTGCAGGTAACGTTAAAATTGACGCACCACTTCCATCAGCACCAACTTCACAATGAATAATCTCTTTTCCTTGTTCTACAGGAGAAATAAGAACGCAACCTGCTCCGTCACCAAACAGTACTGATGTTTCTTTATTTTCCCAGTTTACAAATCTGGTAAGAGTCTCTGCTCCTATAACCATTACATTCTTATATAAACCTGAAGCTACCATACTATAGCCGGAATGAAGTCCGTATATAAATCCGGCACAGGCAGCAGAAAGGTCAAATGCCCCTGCTCTGGTTGCACCAAGCTTATCCTGCACTATACAGGCAGTTGACGGAAAAAACATATCAGGTGAACTGGTAGCAAGAATAATAAAATCTAATTCATCTGGAGACATACCGGCATTAGAAAGAGCAGATTTTGCTGCTTTATATGCCATATCCGATGTAGCTTCTCCATCTGAAGCTTTTCTTCTTGTATATATACCGGTACGTGACGTAATCCATTCTTCCGATATATCATCATCTAATGTTGTAAAATAGGAATTTTCGATAACCTGTTCAGGTACAAAATAACCTGACGATTTTATTCCTACATTAATTAACTCTCTCTCCATAAGTTTATTATTTTCCTTTACAGACCAAAGAAATTAATACACTTCTCCCAGGATTTACCATCCTCTATATTTAACGTTTTTATCTCTTTGTTGATCTTGTTGTTTAGCCCCTTTAATACTTTACCTGCACCTGTTTCAACAAAAGTTGTTATTCCTTTAGAAGTAATAAATTCAATGGAATTTTGCCATAATACCTGGCTTTCCATTTGAAGAATTAAAGCTTCTTTTATTTCCTGAGCCGAAGTTGCTTCTTTAGCATAAACATTTGTCACTACAGGTATCCTGGGATTTTTTATTTCTATTTTTTCAATCTCTTCCTTTAATTTCGCCGAAGCAGGTTTCATTAAAGGACTGTGAAAAGCGCCGCTGACATTAAGAGGTATAACCCTTTTAGCATTTGCCTGAGTGGCCAGTTCCCTGGCTTTTGCAACAGCATCTATATCTCCGGATATTACTACCTGATCAGAACAATTCAGGTTGGCTATCTGACAGATTCCTTTTGATGAAACCTCTTTACAGATATTATTTATCTGTTCATGGGAAAGTCCGATTATTGCAGCCATAGACCCGGGTGTATCAATGCCTGCTTCATACATCAGAGAGCCTCTTTTTCTGACAAGTAAAAGAGCGTCTTCAACTGAAATAGCTCCTGCTGCCACTAAAGCTGCATATTCGCCAACACTGTGTCCTGCTACCATAGACGGATTAAATCCTTTTTCTCTTAACATTGCAAAAGCGGCTATACTCGTTGTTACTATTGCCGGTTGAGTATTTATAGTCTTTGTTAATTCCTCTTCCGGTCCTTCCCAGCACAGACGGGATAATTCCATTCCAAGAGCTTTATCAGCCAGTTCGAAAATAGAAGCAGCTTCTCTGGATATTGAAGCCAGTTCTTTTCCCATACCGACATATTGGGAACCCTGACCGGGAAAGAGACATGCAAAATTCATAGAATCACTTCCTAAATTTATATAATATACAGAAAATTACCATCTGATTACAGCAGAGGCCCAGGTATAACCTGCACCAAAGGCAGTCAAAGCAATAACATCATTATCTTTAATCCTTTTATTCTGTATTAATTCACTCAATGCTATTGCTATAGACGCAGATGATGTATTGCCATAGTGCTCTATATTGACATAAACCTGGTCATCCCGTAATTTAAGCCTTTTACCAAGGGATTGTATTATTCGAAGATTGGCCTGATGAGGAATCAAAAAGGTTATATCATCAGTAGTCATATTACATTTTGCCAGTACGGTTTCAACTGCTTCACTCATATAACGGACAGCATTTTTAAATACTTCCCGTCCATCCATTTTTATATAATGAAGGCTGTCTTTTACTGTATCAGATGAAGCAGGCATTCTCGAACCTCCTGCCGGCAGTTTAAGCATATCTCCGCCTGAACCGTCAGACCCCATAGCACTTGCTATTAATCCTTTTCCATCTTCCACAGTACCGAGTAAAACCGCTCCTGCACCATCACCAAAAACAACACACGTATTTCTATCAGTCCAGTCCGTAAATTTAGATAAAGTTTCTGCACCTATAACCAGAATATTTTCATATATGCCTGTAGCTATCATCTGAGATGCAACTACTAGAGAATAAATAAAACCAGAACAGCCTGCAGACAGGTCAAATGCCCCGGCACGCCTGGCACCCAGTTTATCCTGCACTATACAGGCAGTTGACGGAAAAAACATATCAGGTGAAGCTGTTGCCAGTATAATATAATCTATTTTTTCTGCTGCAACACCTGCATCCTCTAATGCTATAACAGCTGCTTTATATGCCATATCTGATGTAGCATCATTATTTTCTGATATCCTTCTCTCTTTAATACCGGTTCTAAGGGTTATCCATTCATCTGAAGTATCAACCATTTTTTCTAAATCAAAATTTGTCAGGATTTTATCCGGGACATAATGTCCTATACCTTTTATTCCAACTGCCCTGATTTTTTTCATAAAATTATAACTCTGCCTTACTCATTTACTCAGGAGAGTCTTTCTCCTTTCTATGAATATTTAACTTGCAATATGCAGGAAAGAACTGTAATCTCGTCCATTATAAGTACCACAGGCAGGACATACACAATGACTTAACTTTAATTCTTTGCAGTCTTTATTACTGCAGGCTACAAGCTGTGGCGGGGTTAACTTCAAATGAGAGCGTCTGCGTCGCGTTTTAGATCTTGAAGTCTTATATTTAGGATTAGCCATAATTCAACACTCTTCCTTTCTTTAACTTAGAAGTTAAATTTTTCTGTGAGTTTAGCCCATATGGGATCTGAGTCATCTTTTTTACAATTACAGGAACCTTCATTTAAATCTGTACCACAGGTAAAACAAAGTCCTTTACAATTAGTTTTACACAGGGGTTTTAATGGTAATAAGAGAGTTATTTTTTGTCTTAATAATTCTTTTAGATCCAGTATATCTTCTTCTACAAAATAATTATCAAATACATCTGTTTCTTTAACGGGATATTCACAGACTTCTTCCAGCGTAATTTGATCTTTATATTCACATGAAGTAAGACACCTGCTGCATACCATCTTTACATTTACATGCAAATTCCCTGTAACATAGACACCTTTACCTATATCGGCCATTTTATACTGCACTTCAACCATACAATCTTTCAGATTATCATCCGAAAAATCAAGGTTTCCTTTATATGAACCGGATAACTTAACTATCTTGCTTTTTTTTACTTCTGCAACATCTATCTTTAAATCCATATAATACAACAACTACTTCCAGGCATAATTCAACATGGTTAATAATTATAAATACTATATTATCTCTTGTCAAGAGATGATTCTGTTTTTTTATGACAGGTAAATTCATGTGTAAAGGAGTGAGTAGTGAAAAGTGAATAATATCCTATTCTTTTCACTATTCACTTTTCACTAAAATTAAATATAAAGTTTATTACCTAAAATATATTTTTCTACTGCATCAGGAAGAAGATATTTTATATTTCTGCCTTCTTTCAATCTTTTTCTTATATCGCTCGATGAAATCTCAAGTAAAAGGCTGCTAATTAGCATTATTTTACTTGAAAACAGAGGATAATTTGTTTCTATTTTATTCAGAAGAACTTCTCTGGAATATCCGGGTCTGGATATAGCTATAAAGCCTTCTAACATGTCCATCAATTCCGGAAAATTATACCACGAATAATTTATAAGAGCATCTATTCCTGTGATAAAAAAAAGAGATTCTCCCTCATAAAGATTATAAAAATATTTTACAGTATCAACTGTATAAGATAAACCTGGTCTATTAAATTCAACTCTTGAGCTTTCAAAAAAATTATTATTACTTATTGCCAGATTTAACATATTCCACCTGTGTTCTTCACTCAGTAAACCAGTATCTGTACGATGTGGCGGAATTTTATTAGGTATAAATATAACCTTTGTAAAATCCATATTTACTCGTATCTCTTCTGCAATAAATAAATGTCCGTTATGAACAGGATTAAAAGTTCCACCTATTATTCCTATTTTTTTCATAAATATTTCTCACTAACAACCAGTACCTGATGGTCACAACGAAGAATGAGAAGTTATCCTCCCTTCACACTTCGCCCCTCTCATATAAATAATATAGAGTAGCCAGAAAATAACAAATTCACCCTGTCTGTTATAAAATCCTTTAAAACTTGGCATAAAATTTGCCTTTAAAATATTTAATTTTGTAGTTGCAAAATTATTATTCATTAAGTAAAATGAGGTGAGCTTTTTAAGTTAAAAAATTATGAAAATATTAGATAAATATCTACTCAGAGAACTGGCAGGACCTTTTTTGATTGCCATACTTGGATTTTTAATCTTTATGGTCAGTCATATATTATTTCTTTTAACAGATGTTATTGTAAATAAAAACATTCCTTTTGGCGTAGTAGCCAGAATGATGCTTCTCAGAATGCCTGCAATTATGGTATTAACATTACCTGTAGCAATTTTATTCGGAACAGTTTTAAGTATAAGTGGTATGGTTGCTTCCAATGAGATAACAGCCCTGAGGAGTATTGGAATAAGTTTTCCGAGAATTATGCTTCCTTTTCTTATAGTAGGAATTGCATTAAGTGGTATAACATTTTTAACAAATGAAAAAATTGTCCCCTGGGCAAGCCATAAATCTGAAAATATAGTCAGAAATATGATATTAAAGCAGCAGGTACCTCTTATTCATTCTAATGTATTTCAGAAAGGTCCCAATAATCAGACATTTTATGTTCAGGTAGTGGATGAACAGAATAAAATTCTTCAAAATATTATGATCTTTGATTTGAATGATGGAGATTTTCCGAAAATAATAACTGCAAAACAGGCTACGTGGGATGACAAGTGCTGGTATCTTTCCAATGGATCAATACATAAATTCGATAGGGACGGAAAATTACTCTGGCAGGCAAATTTCAATGATTTCAAACTTCAGGTGGATATTGACGTGAAAGATTTCTTTGCCATGCAAAAAACTCCTTCGGAAATGACTACAGATGAATTGAAGAAACAGATAGATAAAATGGCTGATAGCGGGCAGGACACAAGAGAAATGAAAGTAGATTATCAGATAAAATTCAGTTTGCCACTGGCAAGCCTTATTACTGCATTAATAGGAGCTCCTCTGAGCGTAAAAGCACCGAGAAGCGGTAAAATGATGGGGATAGCCTATAGTTTTGGTGTAATATTTGTATATTATAATTTAATGTCTATAGGAAGAGCCTTTGCAAGAAATGGTATAATATCTCCATTTATGGGCGCATGGTGTCCTGTTATAATAATAGGAACTCTCGGAGTTATACTCCTTTTTAATGTAGAATATTCTTTTGACAAAAAATCCATAGAAATACTGTGGGCATCATGCCGCGGAAAGTTAATTATTATAAAGAAAAGACTTAAATCCGGAATAAATAAATTAATGGAAACAAAAAATAAATCCGTGAAAGAAGAACACAATATAATAGCTGAACATATAGAGAGAATAGATTATACAGAGATAGAATTTCCTGAAAAAACTCTCTGTGATGTAAGCTTAAAACATGAAGATATTTAGATTTTTTACTGTATTTTAACTTAAAATAATTATACTTTTACACTTTTTAAACCTTGTATGGGCACATGGCCTTGCGCCACAGCGGGACAACGGTTTTTTTAAGATTCTGCAAAAGTATAGATAAACTTTTTAGAATTGAAACATAAAGATAAAAACTTAAGTAGACCATGTAAAAGTATTTATCTGCAGGTGATTTTGTGAAGACTATTCTCTGGAAAGAAAAAATTTTTCTTTTTATTTTAATATTTTTATTTCCCTGTAACTGTATCTATGCACAGGAAAAGGTTAAGACTTCACTGGAAGCAGACAGGGTTTCCATTGATGAAGACGGATGGATAGTGGCAGAAGGTAAGGTGAAAATTACTTATGAAGGTACAGAAATCGAAGCCGATCAGGCAGAATTACAGAAACATGAGAGAATAATCAGAGCTTTTGGCAATGTATACTTAAAAGAACAGGGTGATCTGGCACAGGGAGAATTACTCACCTATAACCTGAGAGAAAAAAAAGGTATACTCTTCAGAGGTAAAGGAAAAACAAAAAATTTCAAGTTAAAAGGTAATAATGTAAGTGATTATATCTTTTTCAGAGGAGAAGAAACTGCTACGCAGCCGGACAATCTTTTTTTGAGGGAAGGAGATTTTACAACATGTGATCGACCCTATCCGAATGAACATTATAATATGACTGCCGGCTCAATTGACGTTACCCCGGGAGACAAGGTAGTGGCCAGAAGTGTAAATGTATATTATAAAGGTTATCAGTTATTATGGCTGCCAATTGTAATTGTTTCTCTGAAGGAAAGAGCCAGACAGGAATTTCTTCCCAGAATAGGTTATAATCAATTTGAAGGTTTTTTTGTAAAACAATTATTTTATTATTATTTAAGTAATAATCACTATGGAAGCACAAATATAGATTATGCCAGTAACCTGGGGGTAAGTTATGGTCTTACTCATAATTACAGAGTAGGGCAGACAGGGACAGGTTCTTTTTCATATCTACGTCAGAGTTCCCAGAATAATATAGTTAACAATCAATTCAGTTTCCGTCACAATCAAAATTTTTCAAATGCTCTGACTATGAATTTTTCAGTAAATGTAACAAAAAATACAGGAGTATCACTTGTAACAAATCCAAATATAAGTTCCAGTCTTGCATTAAATTACAGAGGAGAAAAAAGCAGTACAAATTTCGTCACAAATTATTTTAAAGGCTCTGGCTTAAATACGAATACTACCTTTAATCTTAGCCATAGTCATACATTTTTCGATACACTATCTACAAATCTTCAGCTTAATAATGTAAATGACAGCAGTCCGACTTCAAATGACAGGAATCAGACTAAATTACTGTTTACGGGAAGAAGTCCTATGGGGCCTGTAAATATGGATTTTACTGTAGATTACAGTGGTTCCAATTATACACAGTATTTTACTCAGAAAACACCTGATGTAACATTTACACAGGCAAATCCTTTCACTATCGGTGATGTTACCATACCGATAACTACGTCCTTCAGCTTCGGTTATTATGATGAACAGTCTACAAAAACAAAAATGTCCAGAGGTAATTTGAAATTAAATTACAATCAGAATTTTAACTTTGGAGAAGATCATAATTTAAGTATAGGTTCTTATCTGGACCAGACTTTTTACGGTTCAGGAGAAGCCAGATACATACTTAATACCAATATAAATCTGAATAATAATATAGCAAATCATTTCAGGAGCACCTTAAATTTTTCATCAAATATACCAAACGGTTATTCACCTTTCAGTTTTGATGGCGTAGGCTCTTCATATCACTCTATGTCTTATCAAATGGAACTTTATGATGAAAATATATGGAAATTTTCTTTGAATACCGGTTACAATATAACCAATGAAACTTTTAATCCTATAGTAACACGTTTTGATTTTCGTCCCAGGAATAATCTCATTTTTAATTTTGGATTTGCCTATGATTTAAATCAGCATAAAGCACAGACTTTTGATACACATCTGGATCTTACAGTTCACCCTGAATGGAGATTTGAATATGCAAGTAGTTATAATTTTTACAGCAATCAATTCGGAAATCAGGATTTCAAGCTGACAAAGGACTGTCATTGCTGGCTATGGTCTATGGCGTATCGCACCTATAGAGATGAATTTGTATTACAGATTGCCATTAAAGCGTTTCCTTATGAAACCTTTAAAATAGGGGCTTCCCCGGAAGGCCCCATATTACCAATTCTTCAGGATATTCAGAGTCAGATTTCTAATCCGGCATTTCAATTTTAGTGAGATGTGTGTCATTGCGAGGAGCGATAGCGACGAAGCAATCCCGTCGAATTAACTTCTACCAGTGGGATTGCTTCGCTTCGCTCGCAATGACGAATTCTACCCGTCAAAATCAGCGTGGTTAACTAGTAGTGAGTAGTGAGTAGATAAATATTCTCACTATTCACTACTCACCACTCACTAAGTTACTGGAGTTTTATTGTTATCTGACCGGATATTATATCATAAGATGAAGATACCGGCATGAAACCGTCCGGTGGAGCAGGATTTGTTACTATATCATTCTGGACATCGGTTAGTGTTTGAGCTATACCTATTTTGGTCATATCAATATTGTAACTGTCTGAAAACGTTCCTGTGCCAAATCCAAGTGCATCTCTGGGAACTCCGCCGGAATCGGTAGTAATAATATCAAAATACAAACTCTGGGGATTATCAAGAGTGCTGAAAGGCAGGATAATTTGAATATTGTTTCCCGAATAACTACCGGTAGTAAAAGTAAATATAGTCGGATTCCAGTCGGTGTTCCTGTCACCGGGTGTAATACGTTCTCTTCTTATAAAATTGGATGTCTGATTTAATCCAAGGCTTATATAATCAGTCCAGTAGGTATCATTTACCGAAATAGGATCTGCTACCGACTGACCCGGTGCAGGACGGCTGAAGGCAAATATATAAAAACCTTTATTTATATTAATTTGCCCGTTCATTTGAAAATTTATATCCAGAACCTTCACGGGAATGGGCGTAGGTGTGGGAGTAGCGTTAGGATCGGGAGTGGCTGTAGGAGTTACAGGAAAGGTTGGTGTAGATGTGGGAACTTCTGTAGGGAAAGGGCCTCTGGCACATCCTCCTGTAAATAAAAATGATGACAGGCTTAAAAAACCTACCATCAGAAATAAAGAGAGGCCGATAACACAATTTATAATTTTTAGCATAAATGCCTCCTGAATTATATAGTATTTAATGCCTTCAACTACCGGCAGTCAGTAAGATTAACTGATAGCTGATAGCTAATAAATTATATCATATTTTTTTCTCTATAGAAAGGAGAGATTGTCGTTAATATAGCAAGAAATTTTTCTTTATCAATACTTTCAGGATTACTTCTTACTTATTGTTTCCCGGAGTTCAAATCTAACTGGCTCATATGGATTTCTCTTGTTCCGATAATGGAAGTTTTATATACGGAAAAACCGTGGAAGTCTTTTTTTTACGGATGGCTCTTTGGCATGATTTTTATGGGCGGTGTAAGCTACTGGCTTATAGTGCTTCCTGGCGGGTACATAGCCTGGGGTACATACTGTATTTTTTACGGACTCTATCCGGCAGTATTATCTTTTATTATATCCTTCTTAAGATGTAGATTATCGGATTATATTATTGTAATTACCCCTTTTTTATGGGTATCTATGGAATGGGTAAGATCTCTCGGTTTTATGGGATTTACCTGGATAAATCTCGGGCATACACAATATAATGTATTGCCTCTTATACAGATATCATCTATTACCGGTGTGGGGGGAATCACTTTTATTATATGCATGGTAAATGAAGTTTTCAGAGAAATACTTGCTTTCAAATTCCCCGGCATATTCAGGTCATCCAATTTAAAAAACAAAAAAGGAATTTTTATATATGTGGCAATTACCATATCTCTTCTATTATTAACTACAGGCTATGGTATCTTTCAAATGAAGACGTTCAATGTTTCAAATTCTTCACCTGTAAATATCGCAATAATACAGCCCAATATAGATCAGAGTGTAAAATGGGACATGAGTCATCTTCAAGATACAACAGACAAATATTTTAGAATGACCAGAAGTGCTGTCAATAAACATGTAGATATGGTGCTCTGGCCGGAGACAGCTGTACCGGCATTGTTATTGTATGACTATAATCTTATGATTTCAATAAAAAACCTCTTAAATGAAATTAAAACCTATTTAGTGATTGGTACTGTTGATATAGAGCCGGAGTCAAAATTAATATTTAATACGTCACTGCTCTTTTCTCCTGCCGGTAATATGGAAGGTAAGTATTATAAAATGCATCTTGTACCTTTCGGGGAATATCTTCCATGGAGAAAATATCTTGAGAAATTACCCGGTTTAAAGGAGTTAGTAAAACCCATATCACGGTTTACGTCAGGTCATGAGACAGTAATTTTCAAAACACCTTATATAAATTTTTCTACAGTTATATGCTTTGAATCCATATTTCCCGATATATCGAGAAAATCTATGATTAAAGGAGCACAGTGTATAATTGTATTGACTAATGATGCATGGTTTGAGAGGAGTGCTGCTCCCTATCAACATAATATTATATCAGTGTTCAGGGCAGTAGAGAATCATACCTTTGTTGTAAGATGTGCCAATACCGGCGTATCTGCTGTAATTGATCCTCTTGGCAGGATAATTGAAAGTACACCTATTTATGAAGACAGAATAATGTATGGTCAGATATTCCCTCATGGTGCAACAACATTTTACACTTTTTACGGTGATATATTTTCTCTGATATGTTTTATCATTTCCTTATCGTTATTACTTTATAGCTTTTATAAAGGGAAAAGATAATTTCTATCGAAAAAATAAATATATGAATAAATATCTCTATATTATAAAAAATATTTATAAGAAATTGTTAGTCAGATGGAAACTTGTCCTGACTGTAATAATTTCTATTTATATTGCTTATTTACTGGTAGATATAATATTTTTCGAAGATGAACCCGGTAAAAAGAGTCATATGGAAGCACTGCTCGGTAATATTAAATTAGAGGGATATTCTGCCGGAAAAAAACAATGGGAGTTCACATCTGACGAGTTAGAATATCGTGAAAACAATAGAGTTCTGGCAAAAAAAAATGCAAAAGGAATAATCTATAAGGATGATAAACCTTTTATAGAAGTCAATGCATCAAGGGTTGATTTTGATATGCAGACAAAGAATTTCGATGCTATGGGAGGCGTTATAATAAGAGTCATAGAACAGGATCAGGAATTTCAATCTGACATGTTAAAATGGAATGCCCTGGAAGAAAGATGTGATGCCAGCGGTAAAGTAATTGCCCGTTTTAAAGATAATATTTTGAGTGCTGATAGTTTTGTTTATTTTGTTAAAGAGCAGAGATTTGAGATGAATAACCAGGTAAGACTGGAACTTGACATAGAGGTACATTAGTATATGAACAAATTCTTTTTAAAACTTGATGAAATATATAAAAAACTGCAGGAAAAATTTATAGATAAAGCTGCCGGATCCTGTGCGGGGTGTAATTATTGCTGTAATTCTGATATAAATTACCCTCCCATATCTTCACTTGAATATGATTTTCTTGAAGCACATCTTGAAGAGGAAGAAAAAGATAGGATAAATGCTTTTAAAAGTTTTATGACAGAGAAAGATAGGCCTGCCTGTCCATTTTATTCTGCCGGTTGTAGAGTTTACAGCTTTCGTCCCCTGTGCTGCAGACTATTCGGCACATTTATAAGTATAAATACACTTCTTCCTGATACCTGTATATATAAAAAGATAGCTCAGAGAACAGATGAAAAAACCCTTTTCAGAATAGAACCTTCATTAAGAGACTTTCAAATTTTGAAACTTTCATATGAACTGGAAAAATCAGGTAATTCCGATAAGGATCTACTTATAAAACTGGCGGAAGAATATATAGCCCAGAATCTTTTGTCTGAAGCGTTAGAAAAACTTGAAGAGATTAATAAATCTTATCCTCATGAACCGGCATTTTATTTTTATTCAGGTCTCATACATAAATGGCTTGGCAATATAGATATTTCCGTATCATTTTTAGAGAAATCCATCGAATTAAAAGGAGAAAAAAAATATCCTTATGTCTATGAATATCTTGGAATGATATATTATTCAATGGATAAACTTGATAAAGCCAGAGAGAGATTAGAAAAAGCCATAAGTGTCTTACCTGAGAGTAAAGAAGCCTATCTGGGACTGACTATGGTAAATCTGAAACAGGGAGCCATATATTGTAGTAAAATATTGGACATGGATCCTGAAAATACTGTAGCAGTTCAAATCCTGAACAACTCTTATTTAAGAGAATTTCTATAATTAAGTACAGGATTAAAATCAAATCTCTGATAAAACTCATTAAATTTTAACTGGTAACTGCTCACTGGTAACTGCTCACTGAAATATTATCATATATAATCTTTGATATTTCCCCTATAAGTCTATCAGCTTCTACAACATCTGGCACATGTCTGGTTAAGACAGAAAATAGATACATTTTATCTGGTAAATATATTGCTGCCACGTCATGTCTTATTCCATCCAATTCTCCTGTCTTATGGGCAACAGGAATTTCTGCCGGGAGATAGAGAGGAATTTTCTCATTATATTGCTGTCTTTTTAATATTCCCAGGGCTACTTCTGTGTATTCAGGAGAAAGAAGTGTCCCTGTTACAAGCTTTTCCATAAGAATCATAATATCTCTGAGAGAGATTAGATTTTCCTGATTTTCTTTATAAGGAATCATCATCTTTCTTCTCAGGCAGCTTGACTCCATGCCTGTTTCTTTCATTAAATTGTTAACCTCATCAAGTCCGGTATAATCAAGTAAAATGTTTGTGGCTGTATTATCACTTATAACGATCATTAATTTAATCAGATCCAGAAGAGTTAATTCCATTCCGTTGTGAAGTTCAAATAAAATTCCTGCCCCGCCGGCTTTATCTTTTTCTTTAAGCATAATCTTATGCTCAGGAGAAAGTTTGTTTCTTTCTACCTGTCTGAAAAATTCAATCATTATTGGAATTTTTATTATACTTGCAGCAGGAAATATTTCTCTTTCATTGTAATAAAATTCATCACACGATGACAGGTCTTTAAAGCCTGTGGCTATAATTCCCTGAAAATTATTAATTTTATTACTTAATAAATTCTTCATAGATACCTCAGAAATCACTATTCACTACACACTCCTTAATATAAATATCAGCAACTGACACTGCTGACATGGTGAATAAAATTTACAAAAAAAATATTATATGATAGAATAGCATTACTTCAAATAAAAAACAAGGAGGAACATTCAAATGTCAAAAACCCTTATAGGCAGAGGAACAGTAATAACTCAGGATAGTGCCGGTATTATTGAAGACGGAGCAGTATTGATTTCCGGTGATTTAATTGAAAAAGTAGGTCATACTAAAGATTTGATGTCAGAAGAGTATGATTATTTTATAGATGCCACCGGTATGCTGATAATGCCCGGTTTGATAAACTGCCATACTCATTTATACAGTGCTCTTTCCCGTGGTATATCAATGAAGGGTAATCCGCCGGTAAATTTTGTTCAGGTTCTGGAAAAGCTATGGTGGAAGCTGGATAAAGTCCTTACAGATGAAGATAATTATTATAGTGCCCTTGTAGGTGTTACAGACTGTATAAAATCAGGAACCACTACAATACTGGATCATCATGCAAGTCCCTTTGCAATTCCGGGAAGCCTTGATCTTATGGCTAAAGCTTTGAAGAAAGCCGGCCTGAGAGGTTCTTTATGTTATGAAGTATCAGACAGAGACGGAGAGAAAAAAGCTATAGAAGGTATAGAAGAAAATGCTCGTTTTGCAGAAAAAATAAAAGGCGACAAACTCTTAACATCTCATTTCGGACTTCATGCCGCTTTTACTATTTCTGATGAAACAATGAAAAAATGTAAAAAAGCTTCTGAAGGTCTGGATATTGGTTTTCATATCCATGTAGCAGAAGATAAAGCTGACCAGGATCACAGCCTTGAAAAATATGGAGAAAGAATTGTAGAACGTCTTGAAAGACTTGGTATACTCGGGCCTAAAACCATAGCAGCCCATTGTATACATATAATAGAAGAAGAAATGGAAATTCTGAAAAATACCGGTACTATCGTCGTTCATAATCCTCAATCAAATATGAATAATGCAGTAGGAACGGCTCAGATACTGAAATTATTCGAGAAAGGCATTATGCTCGGCCTTGGAAGTGACGGTATGACTGGCAACATGTTCAATGAAATAAGGGCGGGAAACCTGATACATAAAATTGTAAATCATAAATCTACGGTTGCCTATGCGGAACTTCCTCAAATGGTATTACATAATAACCCTGCCATTGTGGGAAGATTTTTCCATCATAAAACAGGAAAACTGATAAAAGATGCCTATGCAGACATAATACTGGTAAAATATGTTACTCCCACACCTCTTACAGTAAATAATTTCTGGGGTCACCTTTTATTCGGCATTTCAGACGCCCATGTCGACACTACTATTGTAGGCGGTAAAGTTCTCATGAGGAACGGAGTTCTGACTACTCTGGATGAAAAATCAATAAGAGAAAAGTCGGTAAAACTTACTGAAAAACTCTGGGAAAGATTCGCAAACAGGGATTAATGGGATTAAACAGGGATTAACAGGATTAACGGGAGAGTAAAAAATCCTGTTAGTCCTGTTAATCCTTTAAATCCCTGTTTATCCCGGTTATTTTTAAACGGGCAAAAGGTTCATCGGGATACACATCAAGAATAGCAGTAAATTCTTTAAGAGCAAGATCTAATTTTCCTGTTTCTATATAGCTTTCCCCGAGTATTTTTCTGATCCATATTGCCTCCGGCTGTAAAACTAAGGATTTAGAAAGCAATGTATGGCCATATTCTGTATTACCGGAAGACACTTCTAAGAGTCCCAGAGCAGTAATAGAAGGGTAATAATTTTCTTTTACTTCCAGAGATTTTCTATAAAAATCTCTGGCTTTCTCTTTATCCTCATATTTATTATAGATTTCTCCGAGTTTGAAATAAATTGTTTCTTTCTTTATATCAGGGTATTCCAGTGTTTTATATGCAAGTTTTTCTGCTTCTTTCATATTGTCCTGTTGAATATAACATTCAATAAGATCTGAGTAAGTCTGTATATCTTCAGGTAGTAATTCAAGGGACCTGTTAAAGCATTTAATCGCTTCAGAAAATTCCCCGTTAATCATATGAAAATTACCGAGTAGCTTAAAACCATAGGGATAGTCAGGTGCTAAAACAGTTAACATATTAATTTCCTCCATCGCCATTGTCATATGGCCTCCCGATTTCAGTGAAAATGCATTAAAGAGATGATATTTATTTAATACAGGTTTTTGCTTCACGGCGATATGATAATGAGACCTTGCTACTTCTACATCTCCGCAACAATATGATGCCCGTGCATAAGACCAGTTGGCGAGAAAATCTTCAGGTAACAGGTTACAGGCTTTTTTTAGAAAGGTAATTGCTCTTTTATAATTCCTGGATGACAGAAGAGAGAGGCCGGAACATATATTAAAAAGAAATTTATTGAATAATATTTTTAAAGTTGTATTTAATATTGTATATATAGTAGTTTTTATAAAAAATTCATCCGGCAAATTCACATTTTCCTGAAGTATTTCACAGAAAGGAGGAGGAAGTTCTGTTGACGGACTTGCAGACAGTGTATTACTGCTTTCAAGCATGTGAAAAAATTTAATTGCCTGATAATAAGGTAAAGATCCCATTAATTTTACTGATATCCAGAATGGTATATGTTTAAAGACATTCAGTTTTTCTTCATTATTAGAATCAAGTAATTTTGACATATTAAAAATTAAATAAAAGAGCTGACATAATTTTCTCTTTTTAAGTTTTTCCGAACATTTAATCTGCATATGCAAAAACATAGCATCTCTGAACTCATGTTCAATTTCATTTCTGGCTTTAATAATATCACCACAGGAAGAATTAATAATAGAAACGATATGTTTTCTCTCATCATTATTCAGAACAGTCAGCAGTTGATTTTTATATGGGCAGTTCTGTAATGCCAGAGCAAAGGTCTCTTCCGGAACAATGTAATATAAAGTAAGTAAATCATCTTTATCAAGAAAAAAAATATCTTCAAAATAAAAAATTCCTTTCCACATAAGAAGAGGTGAAAGATTTTTGTATATATTATTATAGAAAAACATCATTATTATTATACCTCATAGTCAAGCTATTAACTCAACTTTGTCATATAATAAATATTATAATAAAATAGCAGGAAAGTTTAAAGTAAAAACGAACCTATTTTTATATATAATTAGTTTCATAACTATCTATAAATAATAACCTTGTAAAGCGTAAAGCGTGATGTGTATGGATTAAACCTGTCACGAAGTTACGCGTTACGACCACTTAGCTTACTATGTTTAAAGCAAATTATCATACTCATTGCAATTTCTGTGACGGTACCGGTGACCCTGAAGATTATATTACTTCAGCTATCAGAGAAGGATTATCTGAGGTAGGTTTTTCTTCCCATGGTCCTTTACCTTTTTCGAATACCTATGCAATAGCTTCAGATCAATTTCAGAATTATATTGATAAAATTAAATGTTTGAAAGAAAAATACAGAGAAAATATAAAAATTTTACTTGGTATGGAAGTGGACTTTTTACCGTCAATAAAGGATTTTCTTCTGCCTTTTTACAGTCATACAGCTCTTGATTACACGATAGGTTCTGTACACTATGTGAGAAACGACAGTTCAGGTCATCCGTGGCCTGTAGATGGTGATGATGAATTATTCAGGAAAGGTCTGGAGGAAATATTCGGAGGAAATATTCGGAAATTGGTTGAAGAGTATTATGCTCTGATAAGGCAGATGGTCGGAGAAAAAAAAATTGATATTATAGGTCATCTGGATTTAATCAAGATAAATAATTTCGAACAAAAATATTTTTCTGAGAAGGAGTCATGGTATCAGGAGGCAGTATATGAAACATTAAAGGTAATATCGGGGTATGACCGGATAATAGAGGTTAACACGGGAGGTCTGAGAAAACCTGTAGCTGCTATGTATCCTTCCCACTGGATATTAAGAAAATGCAAAGAACTTAATATTAAGTTAATGGTTAATTCTGATGCTCACAGTCCTGACCAGATAAGTTCTCATTTTACTGAAGTGCATTATCTATTGCAGTATATTGGCTATAATGAAATTTATCACCTTGTGAAAGGTAAGTGGGAACCGGTTTCAATTACTTAGTACCGTAACAGGTAAAAGGGTACCCGTAAAAAGCTTCTGCCTGGCAGGCTCTGGAGAAGAAAAATTAGTCTTTTATATAGAATTAAAAATTAAATAAGGGTTAATTTATTGTCTGTAAAACAAATGATATAAGGCAAATTATTTTTCTTCGTAAGAGCCTGTCAGGCAGAAGCTGATAAAACGGTTACTAATTTACCTGGAGCGGTAATTAGAGCCGCAATTACTATAGAAGATTTCTAAAAAATTTTCTTCAGTACAAGGCATACCCATTCTGCTTCTTTTAGTTCTTCTATAAACTCAAAATTTTCTTCATAAAATAGTTCAAGAATTTCATCTTTCTGTTCTAACAGTATACCTGTAAGAATTAAAATGCCGGGTGAAACGAGAACAGGAGAAAATTCTTTTTTAATTTTCTTAAAAACGGATGCCTGTATATTTGCAACAATACATTCTGCTTTCAGGGAGAAGTTTTTTAAGCCTTCCTGGAGAAAAAATTCTACTCTGCCGTCAAGATTATTCAGGGTCAGGTTTTCTTTGAGAGCCGAACGTGCCAGTTCATCATTATCAATGGCATAGACATTTTTGACACCGAATATGGAGGCAATAATAGCGAGTATACCTGTTCCGCAGCCAAGATCCAGAATAGAATTCATAGAAGGAGCATATTTCTGTATATAGTATGCAGCCATTTTTGTAGTTTCATGAGAACCTGTTCCAAAGGCCATTCCGGGATTTATAATTATAACTTTTTCTTCTCTGTCCTCAGGTATATATTCTTTCCATGGTGGTTTTATAACAACATTTTTCTCTATTTTAAGAGGTTCAAAAAAATTTTTCCAGCTCTCAGACCAGTCTTCATCTCTTAATAATACACAGGAAATATGCTCCAAATCGATAGAATGTCCCTGTAAAACCAGATCTTCCAACGAATTTTTAAGTTTATTAAAATTATCTTTAAAGTATTCATCTTCCTGAAAATAAACTTTGTAAATTATTTCATTTTCTTTCTGTTCTTCAACCAGTCCTGTTCCGCCGGTCAGACATTGAAGAACATATGAAACAGCTTCAGAATCTTCAAAAGATACTCCAATAGAAATTTCATTCCATGCCATAATTAATCTCCATGTAATGCATATGTTCACCACTCACTATTCATTTTTTTGCTATTCACTATTCACTACTATATTCCAAGTGCATCTTTAACTTTTCCGATAAACCCTTTTCCCTGAGCAGTAGCATCAAGATCTTCTCCGCAGGCAACAGCAAATTCCTTTAAAAGTTTCTTCTGTTCTGAATTAAGCTTTGCGGGAATTTTAACTATAATTTTCACCTGCAGGTCACCTCTTCTGCCGGATCGCAGATTTGGTATTCCCTGGGCTTTTATTTTGAACAGAGTTTCCGACTGCGTTCCCTGTGGTATATCAAGTTCTGTTTCTCCATCAATAGTGGGAACTGAAATTTTTCCTCCCAGGGCAGCTCTCGGGAAAGAGATTTCTCTTTCACAGTAAAGCTCATCATTAAACCTCTTAAATACTTTATGAGGTTTTACATTAATAAATACATAAAGATCTCCTGCATGGCCGCCTTTTGTGCCTGCATCTCCTTCACCCTGAAGTCTTATCCTTGAGCCTTCATCTACTCCGGCAGGAACCTTTACGGAAACCTTTCGTTTTTTTGTAACCCTTCCAAGTCCTTTACATTCTTCACAGGGAGAACTTATAACTACTCCTTCTCCGTGGCACGTTCTGCAGGGACCTGTTCTGATAAAACGACCGAACATAGTACTCTGCACTATTCTTTCCTGTCCTGTGCCCTGACACTGGGTACAGTTTTGAGAAGAAGCACCGTCACTGGCACCTGTACCAAAACATACCGGACAGGTTCTGAGGGATGATACGTCTATTTCTTTTTCAACTCCCGCCACAACTTCTTCAAGTGTAAGGGTAACATCTCCTCTCAAATCACTGCCTCTCTGAGGTTGATTTCTGGCTCCTCTTGTCTGTCCTCCTCCACCTGATTGGAAGAACATATTAAATATATCATCAATACCGCCGAATCCGAAATCACCGAATCCTCCAAAACCTGAGGCACCACCAAATCCGCTTGCACCGCTTCTAAAAGCATCATGACCGTATTGATCATAAGTAGCTCTTTTTTGTTTATCACTCAATATTTCATATGCTTCATTTATTTCTTTAAAACGATCTTCGGCCTGTTTCTTATCTACATCCTGAGAGACATCAGGATGATATTTCCTTGCCATTTTTCTATAGGCCTGTTTTATATCTGCTTCTGTAGCAGATCTATCTATTTCCAGAACTTCATAATAATCTTTTTTATTCAAAATCAATCACCTCCGGAAGGAGTCTCCTCTTTTTTTTCAGGATTGTCATTATGAGTATCATTGCTGGAGGTATGAGTTGCTTTTTCCTCTTCTTCTTTTTTCTCCTTTTCTCTTTTTTCCTCCATTTTCTTCTCATAGGCACGGGAATGTAATTTACCGAGTGCATCCAGTAATTCCTGAATATTAGCCCTGAATTTTACAGGATCTTCTTCTGACATATTATTCTGTAGTCTTGAAAGTGCTCCTTCTGCTGTTTCTATTAACTCTATTTCTACCTGTGGTTTAAACTCTTCTATAGTTTTATAACCTGAAGTAAGGAGACTTTCTGCTCTGTTCCTTATTTCTATAAGTTCCATCTTTATTTTATCTTCTTCTTCATATTTTTTAGCTTTATTTACCATCAGGTCAACTTCTTCTGTAGAAAGGTTAGAAGATGAAGAAATAGTAATTTTCTGTTCTCTTCCGGTAGATTTTTCTACTGCTGTTACGCTGGCTATACCATTGGAATCTATGGCAAAGGTAACCTCTATTTGAGGTAATCCTTTAACAGCTCTCGGAATATTTACGAGCTGGAATTTACCAAGACTTTTATTTTCAGCAGTAAAGGCTCTTTCTCCCTGAAGAACATGTATTTCTACTGTTTCCTGATTATCTACAGATGTTGTAAACATTCTGCTTTTAGACGTTGGTATAGCAGTATTTCTTTCTATCAATTTTGCAAAAACTCCGCCTTTTGTTTCAATACCAAGGCTGAGGGGAGTTACATCTATAAGGACAACATCTTTAACTTCTCCAGACAATACTCCTGCCTGCATGGCAGCTCCAAGGGCAACACATTCGTCAGGATTTATATCTTTATGAGGTTCTTTTTTGAAAAATTCCTTTACCAATTCCTGGACGACAGGCATTCTTGTGGAACCTCCCACAAGAAGTATTCTGTTTATATCGGCAGGGTTCACCCCCGCGTCATCAATTGCGGTTTGAAGGGGTTTTTTCGTTCTATCCATTAAATCTGCTGTAAGTTCTTCGAACCTGGCTCTTGTAAGTTCTGTTTCCAGGTGTTTTGGTCCTGTATTGTCAGCAGTGATAAAAGGAAGATTTATGCTGGTCTGATAAAGGGAAGAAAGTTCTATTTTTGCTTTTTCCGCGGCATCTTTCAGTCTTTGCATAGCACTTTTATCCTGTCTTAAATCTATCCCTTCCCTCTGCTGAAATTCTGTTACAAGATGCTCTGCTAACCTTCTATCCCAGTCATCTCCTCCGAGTCTGGTGTCACCGCTGGTAGATTTTACCTGTATTACACCACCGCCTATTTCCAATATGGATACATCGAATGTTCCTCCCCCCAGATCAAAAACCAGTATAGTTTCTGTTTCTGAAGATTTATCCAGTCCATAGGCCAGAGACGATGCAGTAGGTTCATTAATTATCCTCATTACTTCAAGGCCTGCAATAGTCCCTGCATCTTTTGTAGCCTGTCTCTGGCTGTCATTAAAATAAGCGGGTACTGTTATAACTGCCTGTTTAATTTCTTCACCCAGGTAACTTTCAGCATCTTTTTTCATTTTTTGTAGAATCATTGCAGATATTTCCTGAGGAGTATATTCTTTATTATCAATTTTAACTTTATATGACGATCCCATCTGTCTTTTAATGGAAGTAACCGTTCTGTCAGGACTGCTTATAGACTGGCGTTTTGCTATTTCTCCTACAAGTCTTTCTCCTGATTTGGAAAAACCAACAACAGAAGGGGTCAGTCTGCCTCCTTCTGCATTTGTTATTACTATAGGTTTACCTGCTTCCATAACAGCCATAACAGAGTTTGTTGTTCCTAAATCAATACCAAGAATTTTAGCCACTTATAATCACCTCTATAATGTATAAGCTGATAGCGGTCAGCAATCACCAGTCAGCATTTAAGCAGTCAGCTATCACCAGTCAGCAATCAGCTTATACTAATTTTTTCATTTTTCTGCTAATTAAGAGAGTAGAGACTCCTCTACTCGCTATTATAATACCTATTCAGTTTAATCTGTCAGCTATATTATTTTTTCTTCTTAAACCAGCTCAGAATTTCATCTGCTTCATCCTGTGAAGTCTTTTTAGTAACCTTGGCTCCTGCATCTCCTCCGGCTGATGTCTTTGTAGGTGTCGAAGTCGGAGCGGCGCCTTCTCTTGAAACAGGAGTGCCTTCAAGTTTGAAGTACATATCAGAACTGAGAGAATACATGTCATTGGTAAGTTCTGTAGTCATATCGGCAATTTTATCATAATCATAGGTTATTAATGCATCTTTAAGATTATCTATAATCCTTCTGACTTTACTTACATCTTCCGGTTTAAATTTATGTCCTATATCTCTCAGGGTTTTTTCTGCAGTAGCAAGTTCTGTATTTGCTTTATTTCTGACTGCAGCTTCTTTTCTCCTTGCTGCATCTTCTTCTGCATATACTGCAGCTTCTTTCACCATTCTGTCGATTTCTTCTGAATTTAAATTAGTGGGAGACTGAATTGTAACTTTCTGTTTATTGCCTGTAGCCATATCCTGTGCCACTACATTGACTATACCATTTGCATCTATAGAAAAAGTAACTTCTATTTGAGGGACTCCCCTGGGTGCAGGAGGAATATTTGCCAGTTCAAATTTTCCGAGTGATTTATTATGAGTCGCAATATCTCTTTCACCCTGTAAAACATGAACTTCTACAGTAGTCTGACCGTCTGCTGCTGTAGTAAACATTCTGCTTTTTGAACAGGGAATTTGAGAATTCCTTGGAATAAGTCTTGTAAACATACCTCCTACAGTTTCGATACCGAGACTCAAAGGAGTGACGTCTAAAAGGACCATATCTTTTGTCTGTCCTGTAAGTACTCCTCCCTGAATGGCAGCTCCCATGGCAACTACCTTATCAGGATCTACTTCTATACTTGGTTCTTTATTAAAGAACTTTCTTACAGCAGTATGAACCATAGGCATACGGGTAGAACCGCCTACCAGGAGGATTTTGTCAAGGTCCATAGGACTTAATCCTGCGTCTGCCATAGCTTTTTTGGCAGGTTCATATGTTCTCTGTATAAGGTCAAGACTGAGTTGTTCAAATTTTTCCTTTGTAATATTTACTTCAAGATGTTTTGGTCCTGCTGCATCGGCAGCTATAAATGGAAGGTTTATAACAGTTGAACTTTCATCTGATAATTCTTTTTTTGCTTCTTCTGCAGCTTCTTTTAACCTCTGCATGGCTACGCGATCGGTGCGCAAATCGATAGTGTATTGTTTTGTAAATTCTTCAACCAGATAATCCATAATTCTCTGGTCCCAGTCATCTCCGCCAAGCCTCATGTCTCCGCAGGTAGCTATTACTTCAAAGACTCCGCCCCCTATTTCAAGTATGGATACATCAAATGTTCCTCCGCCCAGATCATATACAAGAATCGTTTCAGTCTCATAGAGTTTATCCAGGCCATAAGCAAGAGAAGAGGCTGTAGGTTCGTTTATAATTCTCACTACATCCAGACCTGCAATAGTTCCTGCATCTTTGGTAGCCTGTCTTTCGCTGTCATTAAAATAAGCCGGGACTGTAATTACAGCTTTTTCGACCGGTTCACCGAGATAGGCTTCTGCGTCCATTTTCATTTTATGTAATATCATGGCAGATATTTCCTGGGGAGTATATTCCTTATCATCTATCTTGACAGTATAATTGGTTCCCATATGACGTTTTATAGAAGCTATAGTACGCTCCGGATTACTTATAGCCTGACGTTTCGCTATATCACCTACTAATCTTTCTCCTGTTTTTGAGAATCCTACAACAGAAGGCACCAGTTCATTACCTTCGGAACTTGGAATAACTACTGGCTCTCCACCTTCCATAACAGCAATCAGTGAATTAGTTGTACCAAGGTCAATTCCTACTATTCTACTCATTTATTTCTGGCTTTTTAGCCTCTCTCCCTTCTGAAACGCTTCCCTTTCCCGGATGATATATTTTTCAGGAAAGGTTTTATAATTTATTAACAAATAAGGTTAATTATATCATAATTTTTCTAAATAGACAATTATAATTTATTTTGGCTAAAAAATCAACCTTTTGAAGATTATTTTTCAAGTTTTTATATTGAACTTCCTTTAGAAACCCTTACAAGAGATGGGCGCAGTAATTTAGAACCAAGCCAGTATCCCTGTCTTAACACTGAAATGATCGTATCTTCAGGATACTCAGTACTTTCAACCTTTTCGAAAGCCTCATGAATTTTCGGATCAAACTCTGTCCCTGAAGGAGATTCGATTGGTTTAAGACCTTCCCTTTGAAGAACTGAAACCATACGGCGGCTGATGAGTTGAACTCCTTCAATAAGACTATCTTTACTGGCAGAATCGTTTGTAGATGCTTCAACTGCTCTTTCAAGATCATCAAGTACGACTATTAATTTACTCAGGAATTTTTCATTTGATTTATTTTTAAATTCATCAACAGCCCTGTCTTTTCGTTCTTTTAGTCGTTTAATATCCATTTCAAGTCTCTGGGAACGGGCAAAATATTCGGAAGCAAGTTTTTCTCTCCTTAAAAGTTCATTTTTTATATTCGTATCTTCCTGTCCTTTAGAAACTGTTTCACTGGAAAATTCCAGTTTATTCTGTGTTTTAAATTGTTCTATTGCATCAATATCTTTAGATCTTTCTTTTAGAATTTTCTCATAAAAATCCAGTAATTTATTAAATAAATCCATATGAGAATATATCAGGTTTCCATTTGAATTTCTTCTGAGTAGATCTGTTTTTAAATTATTAAAATCATCAGAATTAATTTTAAAATCTTCAAGATGTTTTATTCTTTCCAGAATTTCACCGGGAAAAATTTTAAGAGGTCCATCCTGCTGGCCGGTTCTGTCACAGGGAAATCTATTTGCGGCATTATCAATAGTTTCTTCCAGTTTTTTATCTCTTACCCATCTTGCCTTTCCTCTTTTAAGTTCCTGCTCATAAAAATCCAGTAATTTCAGAGATAATTCTTTAGTTGATATAGCAAATTCTCCTGTAGGTTTTTTTCTCAGTATTTTCTTTTTAAATTCCATTAATCTTCCCGGTTCTATATCAAAAGTATCCAATCTTTTGATTCTGTCATCTATTTCAGGAGGTAATGTATCACCCAGTGTTTCTTCTGTGCCGAGAGAAGCAACTTTAGAAAACTTCAGTGTTTTCTTTTCTGAATCCAGTTTATCTACGTGGGCTTTAAATTTATCCAGTTCATTAACGGAAAATTCAGCAATAAGTGCATATAATTCAGGTAAAGCTTTTACAAGACGACCGGATGCATCCCTTTGAAAAAGCAGTTTCTTTAATTTATCAAGTTCTGGCCCTGTACAACCGAAATCTTCAAGTTTTTTCAACCAGTCTTTTATATCCTGTGGTACTGACCGTCCGGCAGTTTTTGCACCGGTAGAAAACATAGTAGAAACATCTTTCTTTTCTACCATTCTCATATTATCAACAGCTATCTTCTTTTTCTCAAGTTCTCTGATTAAAAACGGGATAAACTGCTGATAAAAATCTACTGCTTCAGAAGAAGTTAAAAAACCTTTTTCCGATCTGGAAAGATGTTCCTGATAACGTGACAACTCTTCCTGTTCCAGTTCAAGATTTTCTAATTTTCTCAGTCTTATTAATTCTTCATTTAATGAAACTTTTTTAAACGTTTTACTGTCATCAACATATTGTTCCACAAAAATTTCAACTCTACCTTTCTTAAATGTAGGGGTTAGCTGCCGGCTAAATTTTCTTTACTGTTGGCAGGCGACTGAACACCTACTTTAATTTTTTATTAACAATTTAATCTGTTAAGCATTTTGCTAAAACTTTTAGCTATAAATGATATAAGGGGAACCATTTTCCCGTAATGCATTCTTGTAGGTCCAAGAATACCGAGAGTTCCCACAATTTCTCCTTCAACTCTATAATAGGCCGTAATAATACTGCAGTCATAAAATTCTTTCAATTTATGTTCTTCGCCGATAGTGACTCTGACTTCATTGAGAGGTTCTTTTTTATTAATAAGTTCTGCAAATTCATGATTATCCAGCATATTAAGTAATGTTTTTATTTTATCTACATTTCTAAATTCCGGTTTGGACATAAGATTTTGTGTACCTACCCATAAAACTTTTCTTTCCATTTCAGAAAAGAGAGATTTTTTTATTTCCTCTACAAGAGGTTTGAGCAGGTGTTTGCCTGCTATTTTATCATGTCCTTCCAGTATCGAATTATCTATTTTATCGGCAGTAATACCTTCCAGTCTTTCTTTTAAAAAATTCAAAACAACTTCAATCTCACTTTCCGAAACTGAAGTCGGGTTTTCAATTATTTTATTAATTACGAGACCTGTAGTAGTAACAATAACAATAAGGATACTATAAGGGTTTATACTTATGAGATGTATATCTTTAATAACTATATTTTTAAAATTAGGAGGAACAAGTATGGATAACTCTTTTGTATGATGAGAAATTAAATCAAGTGTCTTATCAAGTAATTGATCGATTTGATAGATTCTTTTATTTAATTCCAGTTTTATCGTGTACTGTTCTTCCAGTGAAAGTTCTTCTTTATTCATAAGATGATCCACATAATATCTATAACCTTGGTGTGAAGGAACCCGTCCGGAAGCAATATGAGGACGTTGTAAAAAACCTCTTTTTTCAAGTTCTGCCATTTCACTTCTAATAGTAGCAGAACTGCAGAGATTTCCCAGTTTTCCTTCCAGAGTAGAAGAGCTTACAGGTTCTGCAGTTAAGATAAATTCCCTTGTTAGTAATCCGAGTATTTGTTTTTGTCTCGGTGTCAATGACATATTCCACACCCTGGCAATCTGACTATAATTAATATTTATAAATTATATCATAAAAATGTCTGAAAGGCAATTTTCGCCTTTCAATAACTATTTTGGTTCAGGTATATTATATTTTTGTAACAAAACAATCCCTATGTTATCGATTCTTTTCGATTCCTGTTCTATAGAAACGGCTTTTCCCTGTATTGCAAGAAGGCTGTTAATATCCTGAGATGTAATACCATGTTTTACTTCTTTTAATAAAATTATACCATTATCTATAATATTTACACATCCACTATGATATTCTTTACATTCATCAGGGGGATTTAAAGCTGATATTTGATTTTTTGTATTTTCATAATTATCTATTAAATTATCGAAACCGGCAGTATTTCCTTCCAGGCTTGAACCTATAAGTTGTTGTGCAAACTGCGAAGGATCGCCTCCTGCCTTACTTGCCGACAATATATTATGTACACTGTACATATAGTCCATAATTTTTTGTCTCTTAACAGAATCAACATTATTTTGAGTTTGATTCTTTACTGCCACAGGAGAAGATTGAGTTACAGGAGCAGGTGTAGCATAATATACTATCTGTCCCTGTGTATTATCTGGAATGGGACTGACTCCGGGAGTTTCTATGGCAGTTCCCGTCACAGGAGTATAATATACCGGAGTGGATAAATTTGTTACATAACTATTTTGAGAGATTATTGTTGTCGGTGCAGCAGAAGATTCTGCTCTATCGTTAATTGAGCTTAAATTATAATCATATCGGCCAAGTCTATAGGCCCACAACCCGACCATTACGAGGGATAATGAAAAAAGCACCCCCAGTACAAAGGCGCATATAACTGTAATTATAGTTTTTTTATTGATATTCACCGGGAATACTCCTTATCAGTGAGTAGAGAGTAATTTTTTCACTGTTCATTACTATAGAACTACGGCTGACCAATCCTGATAATCCATTAAATCACAGAAATCCCTGTCGAAATTCCTGTCCTAGTCGGTGAGTTCTTGAAAAGAATACTTCTGATTTCTCATTTTGAAAGCTTCTCTTCCTCCTTCGAGATTAAGGAGAAGAAGTTCTCTTGTGGAAGGTCTGTCCAGTCCTCCGCCATTCTGTATTATACCTGAATCTGCTGAAGCAGTAAGAACAAGACTTAATTCCGCATCTGCCACAACCAGTATATTGGCATTATGAGTGGCCAGAATAAACTGTCTTCTTTCTTTTTCTTCTCTGAGTTTTTTTACTATAGGATCGAATACTGAAAGTGTATCCAGAGCATCTTCAGGTTGATCTATGATAAGGGGGCAATCTCCGCCGACAGTAACTATATAAATAATGGAAGTACATTTTGCCCCCAGGGATAGATCTTCTATAAGTTTGTAACGGTTATTTTCTTTAAATTTGAGTTTTACAAGATCATAGAGATTTACAACCTGCAGGTCCAGCAGTTCTTTTTTATTAATAGAAAGTAATTTATTTACCAGTTGCATGGCTTTTTTTTCTGAGATACCGGCTGTTGCCACAAGAGAATTATAATCTCTGTCCAGAATCATTTTTACCAGTTTATCAGGGTAAACAGATTGAACGATTTTATCTAAATCATCGGAAGATATTCTTTCTCCATGAGTAAACATTAACAATTTATTTAAATAATCATCCCTTACTGATTTAAAATAAAGTTCTATTTTTATTTTACCTTCCAGTCTTTTTTCTATTTCCTGAGCTCTCTGTAATCTTTTATCAAATTTGCTTTTCAGTACTTCCTCAAGACTGTTCAACAGAGCATATCTTTTTGTGAAGAATTCTTCAGTTCCTCTATTAATTTTTTCAAGAGAAGTTTTTCTTTGAAGCAGTTCCATCTCTTTTTCTTTAGATGCCTGGTATTCTTTTTCTGCTTCTGCGACTTCCGGTACATTCAGTTCTGCAAGGAATTTTTCATAATTAAGCTGTGCTTCATTGAATTTTTCAGACCACTGAGTAAATTCTTCATTTATAGATTCTTTTTTTCTATCAAAAATCTCTTTTATACTTATTGTAGTTTTTTCAATCTCTTCTCGAAGCTGGCCTGTAAATGAGGAGAGATTATTCATTACATCGGTATTGACACAATCGTCACAATTTATAGATGGTATATAACTTTCATAATCTACTTCCTGCAATTTTTTCAGTAAAATATTCAGGTAATCGTCGAGCCCTTTTTCTACAAGAGAGAAATAATTTTTTTCTTCCAGCCATTTCTGGTATTTCTTTAATATAGGATCTTTGAGTTTTTCATCAAGTACCTTTATTTTCTCAAGAATAATAGTAAGTTGTTCTTTTACCTCTTCATATTCATCGGAGCAATCCTGACAGGCTGCAAGTTCTGTAGCATTTACATTGAGTTCTTCTAAAAGTTTTTTCTCTTTACTTTCTTCTTCGGACATATCAAGAGAACTATCTATTATCTTAAGTTGAGCAGAACGATTCCTGGCTATATCAACGATTTCTCCCTGGCTATACGCTTCAATTTTAAAGAAATTTGATACACTGACATCAAGAGGTGTTTCTTCCCCGTCTCTAAATATTCTGGGTTTGGTCCATTCCCTGTTTACATCTCTCTCTATACGAAATTTTCCTCTCTCATCTTCAACAAATAATCTAACTTTTCCGCCTTCTCCCACCAGTTTTTCGATTTTTCCGTTTGCATCTTCTTTAACTGCAGGAAATAAAGAGTTTGAATCAAAGACAAATCTTATCAATTCAATAGTAAAAGATTTACCTACTCCTTTGCCTCCTACGAGACAATTTAAATTGGGATGAAAATTGAATGGCTGTTCTTTAAAAAATCCCTGATTAACTTCCAGTTTATTTATACGGGGATGAGTGCTGCTTATTTTATCTCCGGCAAATTTAATCTTAACCTGATGATCCAGGAAAGCCTGTTTCAGGCCTTCCAGTGAAATAGTATCCATTTTTATATAAGAATAGCTTTTACCTATTTCTGACAGGCTGTATGAGTTAGAGCCCATTATACAGGCTATATCTCTGTTATATTCAGTTCCTTTTGCATTGGAATATTTATTTTTCAAAACAGACTGGCTTATTTCGAGAGCAAATAAATTCTGGTCATTATAGACTTTCATTCTCTGTGAATTCCGTAGGAGTTCATATACAAATCCGTCCGGTTGATCTACATTGCAGGCGATTACAATTCCTTTATCTTTTACAATTTTTAAAAAAACTTCATCTATATAATAATCGGTAAGTACATCTTTTTTTCCTCTTTTACTTCTTGTAATGCCAACTTTTTCAAGGAGTTGTTCCATTTTTTCCGCAGGATGATCTGCCGGAAATATTGCCAGAACATGGCCACCCCTTGCAGTAATCTGAATCCCGGGAAAAACAAATAGACCAGTGCCTTCTGCGGCTTTTTTTACCATATCTATCCATTGAATCTCATTATGGTCTGTAATAGCAATAATATCAAGACCTTCAGTCAGACACCTGTTAACAATATCTACAGGCGCAATGTCTTTATCATTGTAATTAAACGAAGCCGGCGTATGTATATGCAGATCGGCTTTTAAAAATCTGGCACCTGAACTAATCTCCATTTAAAATCTCCTTCTCGGAATTTAATCTTTAAAATATAATTCACTTTTCGCGGGAATATAAATAATCTAATTCTACTCTGGTAAAAAATATCCTTTTAAAAGGTGATGTTTTTATTATATCATATCACTGCCTTTTAAAATCAATCTGTTATAGATAAAATCATTGTTTTTCTTTAGATAAATCTTCTTCATCTTCTTTATGCATATGGTCTGTAATTTTTTTTATCTTGAGTTTTTTTATCATACGGCGATGAATTTTTTCAACAATTATTGAAAGGGAATCCAGCTTAACTTCTTCTCCCTGGGCAGGAATTCTGCCTAAAAGTCCGTAAACAAATCCTCCGATAGTTTCACATTCATCTACAGGAAGATTTATATCGAAATAAGAGTTTACATCTTCTATATTCATTCTGGCATCAATCAGGAACACATTATTACCCAGTTTTTCAAGAATAGCAGTTTTCTGGTCATATTCATCTTGAATTTCTCCTACAATTTCTTCTATTATATCTTCTATAGTTATCAGTCCATCTGTGCCTCCGTATTCGTCTACAACAATAGCCATAGAGATTCTATCTTTTTGCATTTCTTTAAGGAGTTCATCAATCTTTTTGATTTCAGGCGTAAAATAAGCCGGTCGCATAATATCTCTGATATTGACATTCAATTTGTTATCCTTTAAAATTTTCAGCATATCTTTTTCATAAATTATTCCTACAATATTATCAATTG
>DAIOEN010000047.1:0-13598 GCA_036746235.1 Vulcanimicrobiota bacterium
AAGCACCGAACATGGCAAATAAATGTTGAAAACTTAAAGGTAATCCCTGTAAAAAGGGGACTTTTTCTTCTACCTGAATGATTCGTTTTTCCATATTTTATTTCCTCCTGAACCGGTATGAGTATAAATATAGTGTATTAAGTTAGTCGGACATTCGCCTGATAAAGAAAAAATCCTCTCATAAAATATGTTATTCTTTTTCTAAAATTGCTCCTTTATGAAAGGATTTTTTATTCTTCACTACTCACGATTTACTGCTTCTGAAAGACTTCCTCCTCGATGCTTCCCATAAAGTCATTATAAACAATCCCAGTCCGAAGGTTCTCACAAGCATTTTTATAACCTCTACAGTAAGTCCGCCAAGAACAGGAAATAAGGCTATTAATTTGAATATTATCAATACCAGGAAAAGACCAATCACAGATCTTACAGGTTCTTTACATTCTTTTCCCGTAACAGAAGCAATTTTATCTCCAATCATATGTCCGAGAACAGCAAAACCGAAGGAAAAACCAAGAAAATACAGAAGAGGAACAAGAGGAATAAATAGAATTCCTATAATACTTACGGCAAGTAATATAATAAGAGGTATAAAACCTATTAACCAGAGAAATCCTGTAATAAATGAAGAAGCAGGATTGGACACAAATCTATCTGTGAGACTACCGACATAAGTACGGAATAAGAGGAGTATTATCAGAGCAAGAACTATATCCCAGCTATTGAAAACACTCATAATAAAAGACGGAACAGCTGACATCTCATAGGAAGCGATATTTACTGTATCCCCTTTTACAATTACACATCTGTCTCTCTCTATAGAACTGCAAATAGCCACAAGATCGCCATGTATTTCAGCCCCTCTTTTTATATGGAGTTTTCCGAAAATAACGACACAGTCGCTTGTCACTGTCCCCCTCACAGTTCCTTCCGAGCATATAAGAACTACATCATTTGTAACTTTACCACTCTCGGCATTTCCTGCACCGAAGATCCTGACAAGGGAATTTTCTCTGTCTTCCGAAGAACTTTCCTGTGAAGAATTCATCTGAGAAAAGATTTTTAAAGAAAAAGATACTATTAAAAATAAGATAATAAGTGAAGAAAAACATATTTTTTTCATAGACTTCTCCTTTCATATGACATAATTTTTAAGAAAAATACCTTTTTTTCTGACAGTAAAAAAAGTAATAAAAACCATTAAAAGGGCAGAATAAAATATTAAAAATATCATATTCTGCTTCAGACATGCAAAGAAAAGCTCTATAAGAGGCATGTCTTTCAGCACAAAAAACAGTCTTACCATAATATTTCCGATTACAGGCAGAGGATTTGAATATCCGCAGAAAAAGAAAACAACAAGAAAAAAGGCTGAAATAGCAGCAGAAACCAGTATATTCACAGTTGATACAGGTTCATCAATTCTATTAATAATATGGTCCGTAAAATCATCAGGAACAGAAATTTCACAGTGAAAATCTTTATCTATTTTCTCGAACATGTTCATATCTTCTTTACAGATATTGCATTCTTCAAGATGCTGTTCAAAATAATCTCTTTCTTTATCTGAAAGTTCTTTTTCAAGATATAGAATAAGTTTATCTTCCAGGGGACAATTCATAAAGCTCCTCCTCTCTGGCCAGTTTAATCAGAGATTTTCTTCCTCTGAATATATAGTTTTTCACCTGTTCAGGTGACACGGACATTATTTCCGAAATTTCACCATAGGTGAAATCACTCATAAACCTCAGGATAATTGCAGTTCTATATGGTTCTTCCAGTCTTTCAAGAAGAGATTTTATATATAATCCGCCTTCCGGGTTTCTGCTATATGATGCAACAGATTGATTATCTTCTATAGATACTTCCTGATTAAGGGTTCTTTTATATTTCACCATGTAATCTTTTGCCAGATTGACGGCAATCTTAAAAAGCCACGAAGAAAATTTCATTCCCTCTCTGTAAGATTTCAGGTATTTCCATGATTTCAAAAAAGTTTCCTGGGCAAGATCAAGGCTTCCGTCATAATCTCCTGTCATTCTGTAAATCAGTGACATAACAGGTTTACTGTAACGATTAACAAGTATTTCAAAAGATTTTTTATCACCTTTAATTGATTTACCTGCAAGTTTTTCATCATCTTCTGTCATACCACAGATTCTTTCATGACAGTTACTCATGTTATCATTATCTCCGATACCTGTTCCTATCCGTAAAAACTACTCGCACCGTCCCCCTAAATATCTCGCCAGAAATTTCTCTGCAATCTCATAGAATTTCAGTCTGTTTTCTTCTTTTACAAATCCATGTCCTTCATCGGGAAAGAGGACATATTCATAATATATGCCTCTTTTTTTCATTGCTTCCACAATCTGTTCGGACTCTGCCTGTTTGACTCTCGCATCATTTGCACCCTGGGCAATAAGCATGGGGATTTTGATATTTTCCACACTGAACAGAGGCGAACGGGATTTCAGAAAATCTTCTTCTTTATCAGGATCTCCTATCATCTGAACCATCTTGGCCCATGCCGGTTTCCAGTAAGGAGGTATTGTTTTCATAAGTGTTATAAGATTACTCGGTCCGAACATATCTACGGCACAGCAGAAAAGATCCGGTGTAAAAGTTGCACCGGCAAGAGCGGCATAACCTCCGTAAGAACCGCCGTATATGGCAATTTTTTTCGGATTGGCAATACCTTCTTTTATTGCCCAGTTTACTCCGTCTACCAGGTCATTATGCATGTTATTACCCCATTCCCTGTCTCCTTTATGTAAAAATTCCTTTCCATATCCCGAAGATCCGCGAAAATTAATATTAAAACACACATATCCCCGGTTTGCAAACCACTGGGTTTCAGGTATCAACCCCCACTGGTCACGATATCTGGGGCCTCCGTGAACAGATAATACAAGAGGCAAATTCTTTCTTTCTTTTCCGGGTGGGTAAGTAATATAACCATGAATGGTCAGTCCATCTCGTGACTTTAAAGATACTGGTTCCATAGGGGCCAGAGTGTAGTCCTTTAAAGCAGGTTGATTACAGAAAAGAAAGGTTCCTTTTTTTATGGTACGGTCGTATATATAATATGAAACAGGCTCTATATCACTGATAAAAGTTACTATCCATATTCTGTCATTACTATCCCGTGAACTTATGTTAAAATCACCTGTATGAAGTTTTTTTATTGCTTCAAAATCAGGTTTTATCTTCTCATCCAGAGCAATCCATTCGTCTCTGTCTCTACAAAAAGATAAAGCCTGTATTTCAAAGGTATCCTGATCTATGAGAGTACGGTGCACATCATATTCAGGATCTTCAGCCATTACTTCTGTTTTACCTGTTTTTATATGAAATTTTACAAGACGGCCTGCATTATAATCCCTGCTATCTATTAGATAGAGGTATTCTCCGTCTTTCGAGAAACCTTCCACACCGCTCATAAAGTTATCTTCGGCATTCCAGGAAAATATTTTTTCCCATGGAGAATTTTCATCTTTTCTTAACAGTATGTCGGCACTTCCATCATCATTATTTTTTTGAGCCAAACGGACTTTAAAACAGGAATCCTGGAGCCATCCTGCCACATGTCCGGGATTTTTTGCAACCATCACCATTTCACCTGTAGAAATAGTAAGTCTGTATACATCATGAAGTTCTTTGTTTTCTTTATTCATTGAAATCAGTATTTCATCGGGGAAATGTTTATCTACTGCCATAACTCTTACCTGAACATCTTCAAAGGGTGTTAAATTCTTTATATTTCCTGTTTCAAGGTCTACAGAATAAAGATTATAGTTTTCATTACCTGCCATATCCTGGATATATAAAATATGCCTGCTGTCAAAAGCCCAGAAATAGCTTACAATACTTCTTTTTTTATCATCTGTTATCACCCTGTCATCTTCTGACCCGATAGTTTTAACCCATATATTCAATATATTATTTACCGGTGCCAGGTATGCTATACACTTTCCGTCAGGTGAAATTCTGGGACTTTTTTTTACGGGATTTCCGAAGAGTATTTCTCGCGGAATTAGCTTTGTCTCTGTCTGAACAGGTTCTTCTGCCAGAACAGGACGAATCGAAAAGCTCATAAAGAACAGTAAAAAGAATAAAATAATGATTTTCATTATATAAAACCTCCTGATATTTTTATTTATATTCATAATAACATTACCGGAGGAAAATGCAAAAAGTTTCACAAAAAAATTAAAAAAAAAGATTTAAAGAAATTTACTAAATATTGAAAACACAGAGGATTTTAGAAATTTCCATAGAATTTTCCTGTGAATTTTCAACAAGAAAGGGGATTTTATGTTAAATTCAAAAGTATTATTCATTTCAATCTTTCTCATTCTCTCTGTTATTGTATCATTAATAGGCTGTGGAGATGACAACACAGTAATCATTGTGCCAACATCGACATACACACCAACAGCAACAGGAACTACTGGGCCTACAAAAACACCGACTCCGACAAATACGCCGGGCCCTACAAGTACTGCAACACCGACTTTCACACCTACTGCAACATCGACACCGGGAACATTTGTTGTTACGTCGTCTCTTCCGACACCTTCCACAACAAATCATACGCATAATATTACAGTTTCATTATCCGACCTGACAAATCCTCCAGCTGCAGGCAAAACCTATACGAGTACCACAGTTGAAGGCCATACACATGCTATAACATTGACCCAGGCACAGCTCACAGATATAAATAACGGCAATACCGTTAAAGGTATCACTTCTTCAAGTGCCAATGGTCACACACATATATGGAATGTTATGAAAAGTTTTGCTCAGGAATCCGATTCTGTAGAAAGCCATACCCACAATCTGGTAATATCAATGGTAGATGTAAGTAATCCTCCAGTTGCAGGTGTTACCTATACAAGTACAACTGTAAATGGCCATACCCATAATGTAACTCTTACACAGGCGCAAATTAATGATATTAACAATGGGAATACAGTAAATATAACTTCGTCTACTACCAATGGCCACAGTCATCCCTGGTCTATAAAAAAGCCAGGGTATTAAGACTATTCGGTGAGCAACTGATAGAAATTTCTACCAGTTGCTCACTTCTTAAAGTTTTCCCTCACTCTTCACTCATCACTATAATATTTGACCTGAAAGCCTGTCTATTATATAATCGTAAAAATATAGTGTGTTTCATAACTTACTAAAATTTAAGTTATCGTGACGTGTAACACATAACGCGTGACGGGTTTATATCCCTGCGCATCACGCATTACGATTTACGCATTACGAGGTTATTATTTATGGATAGTTATGACACAAACTCTAATTACTATAAACATTTACAGGGAGAGATAATAATTATGAATAAATTTATACTTGCATTCAAATGCTTTTTTCAGATATTTATGAATGCAAAATTTTCAGACCATGTAAATAAATTTTTTGAAAAACCAGTACCTCAGATAGAGGAAGACAGAATTGAAGACACAAGAATACTTGCCATACTTCAGAGAGATGCAAGATTTATGGATTTTCTTCAGGAGAAAATAGACTCGTACAGTGACAGTCAGATAGGAGCAGTGGCAAGAACACTTCATGAAAAATGCAATAAAGCCCTGAATAATTATATAACTATAGGAGAAGTTTTAAAGGAAGAAGAAGGGAAACCTGTAACAATAGAGAAAGGATTTAACCCGTCGGAGATAAGACTTACAGGTAATGTAACAGGTTCTCCGCCTTTTAAAGGCACTCTTCGCCATCATGGATGGAAGGTTTTAAAGACAAAACTGCCGCCTCTGCCTGAAGGTGACGACGGATCTATAATAGAACCGGCAGAAGTGGAAATATGAACAGTGAACAGTTATCAGTTACCAGTTACCAGGAAAGCTGATTTCATGTATTATTTATTGTAGATTTGAAGAGTTGAAGTGTTGATTTTTTGCGACCATTCAATATAATAGACTAAAGGTCAGTTATTATAACTGCCACTGGTCACTGGTCACCGGTCACTGAAATTAAGGAGGTAAAAAAAATGGAAAATTCAAAATATATAATAGGTATAGATCTCGGCACTACAAACTGTGCTGTAGCATATATGAAACTCCCCGGAGGGGATGATGAATACGGAGATAATGTATTATTTGAGATACCGCAGGTAGTCCAGCCAGGTAATGTGGAATTGAGGGCTGTTCTTCCATCTTTTCTCTACATTCCGGGAGAAGTGGAATTACCGGGAGGAAGTCTATCTCTTCCCTGGGAGAAAGAGATAGATTATTCTGTAGGAGAATTTGCAAGAAATCATGGAGGAAAAGTCCCTCAGAGGATGATTTCTTCCGTAAAATCATGGCTATGCAATCCCGATATAGACAGACATGCAAAGGTCCTTCCGTGGAAAAGCCCGGATGATGTAAAAAAATATTCTCCAGTGGAAGCATCCACTATGTATTTAAAACATATTAAAGATGCATGGAATAAAGAATTTGCCTCTGAAGGCCCGGAAAGTGCATTTGAGACACAGGAAATACTTCTTACAGTACCGGCGTCCTTTGATCCTGTTGCAAGAGACCTGACGGTAGAAGCGGCAAAAGGAACGGGACTCAATGTAACATTACTGGAAGAACCGCAGGCAGCTTTTTATTCATGGCTTTCCGAAATGGGAGATGACTGGCGTGAACAGGTAGAAGTAGGAGATTTAATACTTGTCTGTGACATAGGAGGCGGTACTACTGACTTCAGTCTCATAGCAGTAGGTGAAACAGAGGGAGAACTGTCACTGGAAAGAATAGCTGTTGGAGATCACATACTTCTCGGCGGAGATAATATGGATCTTGCTCTCGCTGCTTCTGTAAGGGAAAACCTGAAAAAAGAAGGCACGAATATTGACTCATGGCAGTTCCAGGTTCTGAGCCATGAGTGCAGGGCAGCAAAGGAAAATTTACTTCAAAAAGAAAAAATGGAATCATGCCCTGTAGTTATACCGGGAAGGGGAAGTAAATTAATAGGAGGGTCCATAAAAACAGAATTAAAGAGAAGTGACCTGGAAAAAATACTGATCGAAGGATTTTTTCCCCTTATCTCACCGTCTGAACATCCGAAAAGCAAAATAAGCATCGGTCTTCGTGAGATGGGTCTTCCCTATGCACAGGAACCTGCGATTACAAAACATCTTGCGAAATTTTTAAGTGCCCATGTAAAATCCCTTAAAGATTATCCGGCACTCAAAAAAGAAAAACAGACCTTTGTCCATCCGACAGCAGTTCTGTTTAACGGAGGAGTCTTTAATTCTGAAATACTGCAGCAGAGACTTCTGGCCTGTATCAATTCATGGCTTGAAGGAGAAGGAAGTTCTCCTGTGAAACAACTTCAATCGACAGACCTCGACCTGGCTGTTGCTTTCGGAGCATCCTATTACGGTATGGTAAGAAAAGGAGACGGCATAAGAATAAGAGGAGGCACTGCAGGCACCTATTACATAGGACTTCAGTCTTCCATGCCTGCCATACCGGGCTTACCTGTTCCGATAAAAGCCCTCTGTGTGGCGCCCTGTGGCATGGAAGAAGGAACCAGTCTGGATGTGCCGGGCCAGGATTTCGGCCTCGCAGTGGGAGAAAATGTGGAATTTCGTTTCCTTGCATCTTCCGTGAGAAAAGAAGATATAATAGGAGATATGGTTGAAGACTGGGAAGATAAGGATATTCAGGAAGTGAGTAATATTAATGTAGAACTCGAAGGAGAAGGTAAGGAAGGTAAACTTATACCTGTAAAACTCCAGTCTCATGTAACGGAAGTAGGAACACTGGAACTGTGGTTTGTGGAAAGAGACGGCAAGGAAAGCTGGAAGCTGGAGTTTGACGTAAGGGGAGAAAAGGAGTGAAGAGTGAAGAGTGAAGAGTGAAGAGTGAAGAGTGAAGAGTGAAAAGTGAAAAGTGAAAAGTGAAACTGCCCATTACGCGTCACGTTCAGAAAGAATATTATAGTTATGCAGGAATTCGAGTGGAACGGTATCTGGTGGCTGCCAGGTCATAAAGATAAACATATTGCAGGGGCTCTGAAATTCAATCCTGTTGAAGGGGCAATACTAGAGCTTACAGGGTCTTTTTATAATTCGCCCGGAAGGAAAGATAATAATTTTCACGATGAAGATATAATCCAGGGAGAAGTTTTCGGGAAAACAGTAACGTTATATAAATGTCATGAATGTATGTTTAATATAAATTCGCCTGGTTTTACATCTTCGACCTATTCCCTAGAATATATTATCACAAATGTCCATTTTGATAAAAAAGAAGATATACTGTTCAGGACAATAACAGTAAGAACCAGTTATCTGGAGGAATGGATAAATCTTATAGGATTCAGATCTGCCGTAATAGACAGAGAGATAAAAGGCCAGAGATTCAGGGCTCTGGACGTAACCTATATGCATCCCCCGTCAGAACCGGTTTATAAAACGGAAAAATTCAATATAACTATAAAATTCAACCTTCTGGCTCCGTGCCAGTTGACCAAAAAAGTCACCCTTGAGCAGAGTAACAGTTTAAAACTGGATTTTCACGAAGTACTTACCGTAGAAAAAATCAAAGAATTTATCTCTTATATACAGAATTTTCTGAGCCTTGCCACAGGGGCAATCATATATCCTGTCAGTATAACAGGTAATAAAGAAGAAATAAACAGCTTCGATAAAGTGGAAATAATCTATCCTGTACCACTGAAAAAATTCGATACTGGAAAACAGCTTTTATATAATAACATGCTTTTTTCCTTTCATGATGTGTCAGATGATTTCGGCACTTATTTATGTAACTGGATATATAAAATGTCAGATAAAATAAAACCTTCTTATGAACTATATTTTGCAGTAAGACAGTTACCTATGTATCAGAATTTTCAGTTTCTGAGTCTCATGCAGGCTATTGAAGCATATCACAGGAAAACTAAAGATTATGAAGTTATTCCCAGGCAGAAATTAAAAAAGATCATAAAATTTTTCATAAAAAATATGTCTGACGAAGAAATTCAGGAGAAATTCGATATAAATCCTGAAGAATTAAAGCAGAAATTCAGAGATAACCTCAATCTTTCATATCAGCCAACACTGAGAGACAGACTGCAGGGACTCTGGCATGATTACAAACCTGTTCTGGAACTTGTATTTTCCCCGGAAGAATATGAAATTTTTATCAAAAAAATAAAAAATACAAGAGATTATTACACTCATTATCTGGAGACCAGAAAAGAAATCATTGAGCAGAAAGATCTCAATCTATTTATATACTTACTCCTCTTCATACTGGAGGTATGTTTTCTTTACGAAACAGGACTGAGTGAAGAAAAAATCAGGAAAATTATCGAAAGAAATAAGAATTTTAAACAGATAAAAGTATTATTCAAAACAGCTCAAACAGATTAAACGGGGATTACACAGATCAGTCTCAGCGCTCTCTGTGTAACAACCATAACCGGTTCGATCACAACGAAGAATGAGAACTTATCTTCCCTTCACACTTCACTCTTCACCCTTCACGATTCTCATATAAATCCCTTTAATCCGTGTTTCTACCTGGTTCTTACGACACGAAAACCGATCATGCCGTTACACATATTCGGACCATGAAAAAAGCGATCGGCACCCCGTAAATCTAAAGGATCACTGTGAATCCAACTGCCGCCTCTTACAATACGGCTTGAACCTGAAGCGGGGCCTGCAGGGTTCTTCTGATCTTCACCACTATAATTTCCAAACCAGTCATTACACCACTCGGATATATTACCGCTCATATCACATAATCCCCAGGGATGACCTTTACCATAACCTGCATAAGCAGGTTCATTCGTGTTATAACAGCATTTCGAATCATCTATTATATTTCCCCAGTAATAATTGGCCGTATTATAAGCACGATATGCATATTCCCACTCGGCTTCCGTAGGAAGGCGAAAACCTTTTTTCGTTATATCTAAATTCAGTGAACTATCATAACAGACCTGCGAAGGCCCCAGTTCCGGAGTCCTTTCCGTAAGCCAGTTACAATAGGCTACCGCGTCCTTCCATGTTACAGTTTCCACAGGTTGATTGTCACTGCCAAACAATCCCATATGAAAGGGTTTATAGAGACGATATAATTTGTTGGTCAATTCATATCTGGAAACGTAAAAATCATAAGATATTTCCACTTTATGCCGCGGCTTTTCCCAGTTTTCTCCAATTCCATTACAGTAGCCCATATAAAATGTTCCGGCCGGTATCAGTACCATATCTCCCGATGAATCGGTAACCAGAAAATTATTATCAGAATAATCTGTCCCGTTTCCGTTCGTCACCCCTATCTTTCCTGTAGATACGCCGGCAGGAACAGTAATTACTATCTCTGTGTCGCTCGAAGAGTTGTAAGAGACACTTGTTCCGTTAAATGTTACTCCGATTACACCGGATGAATTAAAATTAATGCCTTTTATTGTAACAGATGTCCCTTCCGAACCTTCAACAGGAGAAAAGCCGGTAATATCAGGTAAAACCGTCGGAGTTATAGAAGGAACTGTAATGTCGTCTCCCCCGCATCCGGACATTATTATAGAAAAAAGAATAAACAGGAATATATAGATATATTTCTTCATGGCTTCCCCTTTCTATCAATTCAGTATAATTAATTAAATATATCATATTATATAGATAATTAAAAGTAAAAAACAAGATAAAAAAACCAATTTCAATAATGATGGCTGTATAATACCATTTAGCTATCAAGTTATACAGGCTAATCGTCATGGCCCTTTTTATAAAAAACTGTCGTTGCAGCAGGTAATCTTTCCTGATATAATACCATTATGAATAATCCTGCCTGTATGGTAAATATAGATCGAGGCACTACAAACCGTGCAGTAAATTATAGATCTATAGAAGAGCTAAAAAGCAAAGAAAAACCGGAAAGATACATCTTTCATATACCAAAACTGATAGAAAAATCAGAAGTGGCGGATATGCAACTATTCCCTTCTTTTTTTACATACCTGGCACCTGTAAAATTACCCATGAAAGACGTCCCTGGAGTGAAGAAGAGCAGTTTAAAACAGTGGAATATGTTAAACATCTGAAGGGACTGAGAAAATGTCAGGGATAGTACGTAACAGGACCGATAGCATCAAAGAACAAATAGCAATAAAAATAGCAAATCTCTCAAAAATCTACAGACTCTATAACAATCCTTTAGACAGGCTCAAAGAAGCCCTCCATCCTTTTAAGAAAAAATATCACAGGGAGTTTTACGCTCTCAGGGATATAAATCTTGAAGTAAAAAAGGGGGCGACTGTCGGGATAATAGGGAAAAACGGTTCAGGGAAATCAACTCTTCTTAAGATAATAACAGGTATATTGACGCCCAGTGCGGGAGATGTTAAAATCAGCGGAAATATATCAGCCCTTCTGGAACTTGGTTCCGGATTTAATCCCGAACTGACCGGTATTGAGAATATATATTTTAACAGTACTATTATGGGTTACAGAAAAGAGGAGATAGACAGGAAGCTTGAAGCAATAATTTCTTTTGCAGATATAGGCGATTTCATCAATCAACCGGTAAAAACCTACTCAAGCGGGATGTATGTAAGACTTGCTTTTGCCGTAGCCATTAACGTAGATCCTGAGATACTTATAGTAGATGAAGCTCTGGCCGTAGGAGATGCAGCATTTCAGGTTAAATGTATAAATAGAATAAGGAGATTTAAAGAAACTGGTAAAACACTTATCTTTGTGTCTCATGATCCGGGAGCAGTTAAAACCCTCTGTAATCACGCCTATTTACTTGACAGAGGACAGATAATAGATGAAGGCTTACCGGATAAGGTCTTTGATTGTTATAATGCTCTTCTCGGTCTGAAGGATATCAGAGAAGAAAATGAATATAAAAATAATTCTTCTAAAAAAGAAAAACTGAGAAAGAGAGCAGGGAACAACAGACTGGTAATAAAAGAAATCTCCATGAATAACGAAAAGAATACTGATACCGATACTTTTATTTCAGGTGAAAAAGTAAAAATAAAAATGCAAATCCTTGCAAATGAAGATATTGAAAATCCTACCTTCGGTATTTTAATAAGAGACAGACTCGGGAATGATATATACGGTACCAATACGTTTATTATGGGTATAAATACGGGAAACTTCAAAAAAGATAAAACTTATGACGTAATATATTTTCTGCCTTTAAATCTGGGGGTTAATATATACAATCTCACTGTAGCCGCCCACACGGATGAAGCTCATATAAATGAATGTTATGACTGGATAAATCAGGCTGTTGTATTCAAGGTCATTCCTTCTCATGATTTCAAATTTACCGGTTATTGCCGCATAGTACCGGCATTTGAAATTAAAGAATGTAAACAAATTTTTTCCCATAGACATGGAGGAGAAATATAATGGAACAAAATATTTTGTCTGCTTCTTCGGAAATAAATATTGATGAAATAATGAAGAAAGTTAAAGAAGAAGCCCATAGAAGGAAACATAATATAGAATCTGCTAAAAATAATCCTGCCCCCCATGACACAGGTATAATAATTTATACAATGTCGGACTTTCAGGAAAATAATGACGGAGAATTTCTTAACCATGCCTATAGAAAAATCCTGAGAAGAGAACCGGACAATGAAGGATTTGCACATTATCTCACAGATTTAAAATCCGGCATAGTAAGTAAAAAAGATATAATATATGATTTAGCCTGTTCCGAAGAAGGTAAAAAAAATAATATTGTAATTCTCAACCAGCTAGATAACTTATCCCAATCATCAGACTTAATATGTTTAACCGGTTTTAAAACAAAAAATGACTATATATATAAAGATGAATATATAATTTCTGATTTTTTGAAATATAACTACGAAGATTTTATTAAATATTCTTTCGGTGCTATCTTAAAAAAAGAGCCTTCTGGAGAAGAAATTAACAGATATTTACATCTTCTGAAGAATGGAGCTACAAGTAAAATCAGAGTAATCGAAGAGTTAAGATACTCTCAGGAAGGGATAGAAAAAAACGTCACAATAAAAGGTCTCGGCAAAAGACATCTTTTCAATAAAATATTTAAAATTCCTTTACTGGGAAGAATTTTGGAGATTCTGTCTCTCATTATGAGACTCCCGAGAATCTTCAGATATATTCAGGGCCTTGACGATTCTATAACTGAAATACACACTGAACTAACAAACTTAATAAATACTTTAGCCTGTGAAAGTGAAGCACAGATTAACAATTTAATTAAAACCGAACATAATACTATTAAAGAGCTGAGTTCCAATATAGACAGAGATATAGTGGATAAAATAAAGCATATATTAAATAATAAGGCAGGCAGTTATGAAATAGAGGCAATAAAAGATATTTTACATTCTAAAGCAGATACAAATACTGTAGAAGAAATAAAAAATACATTTCTGTTTAAAGCAGATAAAAGTGACATAGAAAAAATCAAAGAAAATGAAGAAGAACTGAGATATATATTGAACAGGAAAGCAGATATCGATGTTCTTAATGAAAAGGCAAATATTGAAACTCTCAATGAAATAAAACATATAATAGATGCAAAGGCAAATATTGAAACTCT
>DAIOEN010000047.1:13698-39239 GCA_036746235.1 Vulcanimicrobiota bacterium
CAATGAAATAAAACATATAATAGATACAAAGGCAAATATTGAAACTCTCAATGAAATAAAACATATAATAGATACAAAGGCAAATATTGAAACTCTCAATGAAGTGAAAAACATGATAAATAAAAAGGCAGATGCCGATGCTGTCAATGAATTGAAAAATATGATAAATACAAAGGCTGACAGTAATTCTATCGAAGGAATTAGAAGGGAAATAAAAAATATCATAAATCAAATAAGAGACAATAAATTAAATATTCTTGACCAGCAGAGGAGATTAATGATTCTGCTTGAAGAAGTAAGAAAAAGGCTCCCGGAACCGATAAACAGAACAGAAATTCAGAATATACTTGCAGAAGAAGACCATATTCTCGATGCCATGTATGTATCTTTTGAAGACCGGTTCAGAGGTACAAGAGAGGACATTAAAACCAGGCAAAAAATATATCTGCCTTATATGGAGCATGTAAAAGACGGAACAGCCCCTATCCTTGATATTGGCTGCGGCAGAGGAGAATGGCTGGAATTACTCGGGGAAAACGGCTATATCGCCAAAGGCCTGGATGTAAACAGGATTATGGTACAGGAATGCCTGAAAAGGGGTCTTAATGCAAAAGAAGCAGATGCAATAGAATATATAAAATCTCAAAAATCAAACAGTTTTAGTGTAATCACAGGGTTTCATATAGTAGAGCATTTACCTTTAAAGATATTAATAACTCTTTTTGATGAATCCTTGAGGATTTTAAATCCGGGAGGACTGGTAATATTTGAGACACCAAATCCGGAGAATATAATAGTCGGAGCATGTAGTTTTTATACAGATCCGACTCACATAAATCCGATCCCTCCTCATACATTAAAATTTCTGCTGGAAGCCCGCGGGTTTACGACGGTCGAAATAAAAAAATCAAATCCGTTAAACCTTATTGATTACGATTATATAAAAGAAGATGAAATAAAAAACCTTCTTTTCAGATTTAATATGGAACAGGATTATTCTGTAATAGCTGTCAAGCATTAATAAAGGTACCCACAGATGATAAAACCTGCAGCTATAGATCAATTTCATTCTGGAAGTGCTTATGGTGACGCAGTTACCAACAGTATGTTTTTCATTCAAAAATTATTGCGAAATGCAGGCTATATATCCAGGATATATGTTGAACATATAGCAGATGAATTAAAAGATAAACTCATATCTTATAAATATTACGAACCGGATAAAAATCAAATTCTTCTTATACACCATTCCTTCGGACATAATCTTGATGACTGGTTGAAGAATTTAAAAGACTACAATAATATTTTAATCTATCATAATATTACCCCGGAATCTTATTTTCCGAGGGGAAGTTCATGTTCTCACTACTCTATAAAAGGAAGAGAACAATTAAAACTATTAAGAAATATTGTCAGAGGTGCAATAGGCGCTTCCGAGCTGAACAGTGACGAACTGAGGAAATTAAAATATAAAAATGTTCGCACAATTCCATTACTCATAGATATTGAAAAACTCGTTAATACTAAATATAATCCTGCTGTATTTGAAAATAACAGGAAAACATTCAATATCCTGTATGTAGGAAGGATAGTAGAAAATAAATGCCATAATGATTTAATTGAAATATATAAAATCTTCACTCAAATGTCAGACAGAGATAGTAAATTAATCCTGGTCGGTGATATTTCCAGTAAATATTATAATAAAAGGTTACATGAATTAATATATAAATACAAACTCTATAATAAAGTTATTATAACGGGGAAAATTTCCGATGAAAATCTCATTGCTTATTATAAAGTTTCTGATGTATTTTTATGTATGAGTGAACATGAAGGTTTCGGAGTTCCTCTGATTGAAGCTATGGTTTTTGATATTCCTGTAGTGGCTTACGATAGCAGCAATATAAAAAACACTTTAAATGGTGCAGGAGTATTATTCAAAGAAAAAAATTATGAAGATATTGCCGGATTTTTATCAGTATTATCAAAAAATAAAGTAGTAAAAAGAAATATATTAAAGAGGCAAAGGGAAGTAATAAAAAACTATTCGGATAATAAAATAACAAATTCATTATTCAATTTTTTTAATTCAACTGGTATAGAAGCTAATAATAATACCATTCATAAACAGCATTTACAATATAAGAAATATCAAATTGAAGGACCTTTTGACAGCAGTTACAGCCTGGCTTTAGTAAACAGAGAAATGGCTCTGGCTCTTGATAATTTATATCCTGATGAAGTTTCCCTCTTTTCAACTGAAGGCCCGGGTAATTTTGAACCGGCCGGAGACTTTCTTGAACATAATCCTGTGGTAAAAAAACTATGGATGAATTCGAAAACTAACTCTATAATCGATGTAGTTGCCAGAAATTTATATCCTCCAAGAGTTGATGACATGAGAGGATATATAAATATGTTACACAGTTATGGATGGGAAGAATCAGCTTTTCCCGAGGAGTATGTTCAGAAATTTAATTTATATTTAGACGGTATCACCGTACATTCGGCATATGTCAGAAAAATACTTATTGACAACGGTGTAACTGTCCCTGTTTATGTTAACTGTCTCGGTGCAGATCATGTTCTGAAAGTACTACCGGAGGAATATAATGGTTATACAGGAAAAGCATTTAAATTTCTTCATATTTCATCGGGGTTTCCCAGAAAGGGAATTGATATACTACTGAAAGCATATATAGAAGCCTTCAGTGCTGACGATGACGTAACTCTCATTATAAAAACATTTCCCAATATTCATAATACTGCAGAAAAAGACATAGAAGAGATTAAATATAATAATCCCGGTTGTCCCGAAATAATTTTAATAAATAAAGATTTGGACTATGGTTACATAGTGGACCTTTATAAAAAGTGTAATGTCCTGGTGGCTCCGAGTAGAGGTGAAGGCTTTGGACTGCCTATGGCTGAGGCTATGTTGCTTGATATACCTGTTATAACTACTGCATATGGCGGCCAGACTGATTTCTGTACAGAAGAAAATGCATGGCTTATTGATTATAAATTCAGTAAAGCAAAAACTCATCTGGCTCTGGCTAATTCTGTGTGGGTTGAGCCTGATCCCGGCCATCTGGCTAAATTAATGAAAGAAATAATTGACCTTCCGCAGGAAAAAATAAAAGAAAAAACAAAAAGAGCTAAAAGCTATATTTTGAATAACTTCAAATGGATTGATTGCGCCAGAAGGTTAGCAGAGAGTAAAGATAAAATCTGCCTGTTACCTTTATTTAACGAAAAGAAAATAAGACTCGGATTAATAACCACCTGGAACAGTAAATGCGGTATTGCAGAATACTCCAGACACATGACGGAACACCTTGATAAAGAACTTTTCGATTTAGTAATATTTGCAAATTCAAATGGAGGAACAGTAAAAAATGACAGGGAGAATATTATAAGATGCTGGGAAGACAGATTTAAAAATTATGATCTGATCAGTTTAATTGACAATATTTTAAAAGAAAATATTGAAGTACTATTAATACAGTTTAATTTTGGTTTTTTCGAAATACAGGCTTTTTCGAAAATGCTTGATTTATTAAAAGAAAAAGGCATAAAGATATTTATAATTTTTCATTCTACTTCAGATGTAAAAAAACCTGATCTCAATGTATCCTTATCGTGGATTAAAGAAAGTCTTAAGAAAGCAGACAGACTTTTTGTCCATAATATTTCCGATTTGAATAGATTTAAAAGCTTTGGCCTGATAAACAATGTTACCTTATTACCTCATGGTGTATTGAACAGAAATGTAAAAAATACAGAAGAGATGAAAAAATATTTCGGCTTTTCCGGTAAAACCGTTATTTCATCATATGGTTTTCTGCTTCCTCACAAAGGTATTAAAGAATTAATCCGGGCTTTTCATATTCTGCAGGAAGCAACTCCTGATTTACATCTGCTATTACTGAACGCCATATACCCGAATCCTGTTTCTGACCTGATAAAATCAGAATGTGATATGTTAATAAAAGAGCTAAATCTCTCCTGTAAGATTACTATGATAAATGATTTTTTAGAAGATGACGAAGCGTTAATATTACTGGAAAACTCCGATATGATTGTCTTCCCCTATCAAAACACACAGGAATCGGCAAGTGGAGCAGTCAGATTCGGACTGGCTACCGGTAAACCTGTTATCTGTACACCACTTGATATATTTAATGATGTAGAGGAAATAGTTCATGTGCTGCCTGGCAACAGACCGGAAGAAATTGCAGCCGGTATTGGCTATTTATTATATAACAGACATATATTAAATGAAAAAAGGGAATTACAAAAAAAATGGATAAAATCCACCGGATGGGAATATACAGGTCGAAGGGTGGGTAATATAATAGAGTTTTTTTGCTCACACTGTGAGGAACTACTATAAAACCTCTTTGATCGGAATAAAAAAACACAATCTCTCCGGTTGCAGCAGGTAATCTTTCCTGATATAATAATACTATGAATAAACCACTATATATAGTAAGTATCGATCTCGGCACTACAAACTGCGCGGTATCTTATACATCTATAGAAGAATTAAAAAACAAAGAAAAACCTGACATACACATCTTTCGTGTACCGCAACTGATAGAAAAATCAGAAGTGGCGGACATGGAACTCTTTCCTTCTTTTCTTTACATTCCCGGCAATTATGAAATTACCGCCGAAAGTTACAGACTTCCCTGGAGTGAAGAAGAGCATTTCATTACAGGGGAATATGCAAAACATCTGGGCCGGTTAATACCGGGAAGGCTTGTATCTTCCGCAAAATCCTGGCTATGCCACAGAGGTGTTGACAGAACAGCGAAAATACTTCCATGGAGCGGCCCCAAAGATATGGAAAAAATCTCGCCTCTCGAAACATCTTCCCGGTATCTGGAACATATAAAGAAAGCATGGAATTTTAAAATAGCTCATGATAACCCTGAAAAGAAACTGGAATATCAGGATATTGTAATAACGGTTCCGGCATCATTCAATGAAGTGGCAAGAACCCTTACGGTAAAAGCTGCTTCTATGGCAGGACTCGAACATATTACACTCCTGGAAGAACCTCAGGCAGCTTTTTATTCATGGCTTACAGCTTATGAACATTCTTTAAAAAAATATCTGGGTAAATCACAGCTCATACTTGTCTGTGACGTAGGGGGAGGCACAACGGATTTTACTCTTATCAGGGTTGAGAAAAGCGGTGAAGTCATTAATTTAAAAAGAATTGCCGTAGGTGAACACATACTCCTGGGAGGAGATAACATGGACCTCGCTCTCGCAAAATTCATGGAAAAGAAAATAAAAAATACTTACGGGAATCTGGATACGAGACAGTGGGGAATTCTCTGTCAGGAAAGTCAGAAAGCAAAAGAGCAGTTACTCGGTGAAGAAAATATTGAAGATATAACCATAACAATACCGGGAACAGGAAGTAGACTTATAGGAGGAATGCTTCAGGTCAACATAACGAAAAATGAAGTACTTCAGATTATCATGGAAGGTTTTTTTCCACTTGCAGACATAACGGTAAATGAAAAAAAAGGCCGTTACGGAATACAGGAATGGGGTCTTCCCTATGAGTCAGATCCTGCCATAACACATCATATGGCTTATTTTCTCAGGGCTCAGGCAACAGACGGCAAACCGGCATGCCCTGATGTGGTCATATTTAACGGCGGTGCACTGAAGCCTGATATTATAAGAAACCGAATAGTAGAAGTTCTCAATACCTGGAGCAGCACTTCTGTCAAAATACTGCAGAACAGCAATATGGATCTTGCAGTGGCCAGAGGAGGAGTTTATTACGGACTGGTAAGAAAAGGAAGGGGATTACGTATAAAGGGAGGAACTCCCAGATCTTATTATATAGGTATTGATGCTCAAAAAGAAAAAGATAAAAACATCTCCATATGTATTATGCCAAGAGACCTGGAAGAAGGGGAGGAAGTAACAATAAGAGATAGGGAATTTCTGCTCCTTCTCGGTCAGCCCGTGAGTTTTCCTCTATATTCCTCAACAGTCCGCCTTTCTGACATGGCAGGAGACATACTGGAAATAAATGAAGATAACTTTGCTTCTCTTCCACCTCTTTATACTATATTGAAAACAGATAATGATCATGGTGAAATACCGGTGCAACTAAAAGCAAAGGTATCTGAGGTGGGAACACTGGAATTATACTGTATCAGTCCCGACTGTAACGATAAATGGAAACTGGAATTCAATCTTCGTATTAAGGAAGAAGAAAAAGCTTATATTGACAGGCCTTTTAAAACAGAAACAATTAAAAAAGTGAAAAAATTAATCAGTGATACATTCCTGAAAAAACCCGGAAAACTGACGGCAGAGGATATAAGGCCCAAAAACCTCTTTCCTCATATAGAAAAATTACTGGGAAAGAGTAGAAATGACTGGGACATGGGAGTTATAAGAGAATTCTGGGAACCCCTTTATGAAATTAAAGAAAAAAGAAGAAGCACTCCTGAATATGAAGCGTCATGGCTGAATTCCGCCGGTTTCTGTCTGAGACCCGGTTTCGGTTACCCTCTTGATGACTGGCGATTAAAAGAACTGTGGAGCTTATTTCCTAAATGGCTGCAGTATAATAAAGAAAAACATGTGCGTATGGAATGGTGGATTCTCTGGAGACGTGTTGCTGCAGGACTTACCGGGGAATGGCAGGAAGAAATATTCAATAAAATTTCTCCCTATCTTTTTTCAGAAAGAACTCATATAAAACCCTTTGCCGGCCCTGCGCCCACCCCGGCAGAAAGAATTGAAATATTAAGAATGGCAGTCAGTCTTGAAGAACTCTCTCAGGAATACAAATTAAAACTGGGAGAGCTTCTTATGGCAAGATTTAAGAAAGAAGGGAATCAGAGAAATACCTTCTGGCTTCTTGCAAGACTGGGAGCAAGAGTCCCTTTCAGTGCCAGCGTTCACAATACTATTCCGGGAGATATTGTTTCCAGGTGGATTCAGCAGATAGTCGACAGTAAATGGGAAGAAAAAGATTCTCTGGCCTTCTGTATGTCCAGTATAGCCAGATATACAGGAGACAGGGTAAGAGATATTTATCCGGAACTCAGAGAAAGACTGATAAGAAAAATGAAAAAAGAAAAATGCCTGGAAGATTATATAAAACCTGTAGAAACAATACTGGAAATAAGACAGGAAGAGAAAACCATGCTCTTCGGAGAATCGCTGCCTATAGGACTGAAGCTCAGTGACCAGCAGTGACCAGTGACCAGTTACCAGTTACCAGTTACAGGTTATCAGTGACCAGTTACAGGTTACATTATTATTTACAAAAAATATCTTTATTCACGTCTCACATCTCACGTCTCACGTCTCAATACTTCGCCGAATTTTAACAATTTATTAACATATCCCTATTGCTATTTCAGCCAAATTAAGTTATCCTGATTATAGACTCTTCCGTTAAAATTAATAACTGGTCACTGGTCACTGATCACTGATCACTGTAAAAGAAAGGTGTTATAAAAACATGGAAATTTCAAACAAGATTACTACTCCTCAGACAAATTTTGCAGCAGCCAGAAAAACAGAGAAAAAAGACAGTGGAATAGACATAGATCTCCTTTCCGCTCTTATGCCGGGAGATGGAGTATCTCTTTCACAGAAAAAAATCGACACTGATAAGCCGGAAAAAGAATGGTATTTTCAGATGTCTGAACCGACCATAGGAAACCTTCTTATGGCAAAAGGACTTAAAAGCGAGTCTGCACCGCCTGTTGAGGTGAGTATAATACACACAAATGATGAACATGATAATAAATTTAATAAAATAGCAGGTGAAGCTGCTGTAGTAAAGAGCAGAGAAAAATTTTATGGAGATGAAAATTCCTTTATAGTTAACACCGGAGACATATCTTATGAAGGAAGTAATGACGAGCCTGGGCCGCAGTTTTTTGGCCCTATGGCAGATGCCTTTAATTCTATGGGCTTAGAAATATTTGTTCCAGGAAATCATGAATTTCAACATGGAGGAAAATATTTAGAAGAAGATTTACTTCCGAAACTTGACGCACAGACACTGCTCGGTAATGTTACCTATAAAGAATCAGGGAAACCTCTTGAACATACAAAACCCTATGTAGTGCAGGAAATGAATGGCGTAAAGGTAGGATTTATAGGTCTTACCACACCGAGACAGGCCACTTCTGCCCATCCCGATGTAGGATATGATGTAAATGTTCAATCTCTCAGAAGTGCTGCATCGGATCTTGTAAAAAAAGCAAAAGCAGACGGAGCTGATATAGTTGTAATACTGTCCCATGAAAGTGTGGGAAGAGTAAAAGAACTCGGCTCAAGTGTGGAAGGTATTGATATTATAGTGGCAGGCCACGATCACAAAACACTTAACCAGCCGGAAACGGTTAAAAACCCTGACGGAAGAAATACTCTGGTAGTAGAAGCAGCATCGAACTGCAGATACGTAGGAGATATGAATCTTGAAATTGACCCGAAAAGTAAGGAAATCATAGGCGTCAATTACAAACTCTTTTCAACAGGAAGCGTTCAACCGGATCCGGAAGTATCTGCCATAGTGGAAAAATATAAAAAAGGCGAGTAATATTTTTTAATCGTGACGCGTAACGCGTGACGCGGGGACAATAACCATAATTTGCCAGGTTATTTTCTTACAATCCATAAAAACAACCGTTGACCGGTGAGTTGTAAAACGTACCGGTCAACGGTTGTTTTTTTACAGACCTGAGTACCGTAACATGTAAAAGGGTGTCCGTAAAAAGCTTCTGCCTGGCAGGCTCTGGAGAAGAAAAATTCGTTTTTTCTATAGTATTAAAAATTAAATAAGGGTTAATTTATTGTCTGTAAAACAAATTATATAAGGCAAATTATTTTTCTTCGTAAGAGCCTGTCAGGCAGAAGCTGATAAAATGGTTACTAATTTACCTGGTGCGGTAATTAGTGTTTACCTCAGTATTTCCGGGCAGATGTAAAAACACGATGGACTGCATATTTATCTCCCAGTGATTTCAAAAAAGACCTGATAACCTCTCTTTTATTAGAACCTTTACCGGCACAATCGTAATTCTGTGATTCTATACGATAAATTCCTCTGTAACGATTAATCTCATGCTCTTCTACAAAATAAAAAGGTCTTATGACAGTGAATTTCCCGTTAAAAAAATCCTGTACCGGTCTTATTGTATCAGTATTTCCGCTGTAAAAAATATTCATGAGAAAGGTTTCTGCCATATCATTTTTCGTATGTCCCAGAACAATTTTATAGATCTTTTTTCTTTCTCCTTCCTCAAAAAGGGTCTTTCTCCTGCCCTTTGCACAGATGTAACAACTCTGGCCGGCTGATTCATAAAGGGGATTTTTTAGAAAACTTATCCTGTGCGGCATGGAAAGAACATCCAGAGAAAAATCGTGAAGATATTTCAGAATCTTATCATCTTTATAGGGATAGATATGAACAGGATACAGTAGAGAAGGATCATGAATCTTTGAAAGAATCTTTAAAAGAGACATTGAATCTTTTCCGCCTGAAAGAGCTATAAGAAGCATATCATCAGAAGAAAAAAGTGAATATTCTCTGTTGCATTTTATAACGTTTTTTATAATCTTTTTTTCTATATCCATATTACTTTTTGCTTAAATCCTGTTCTATGCCAGAAGTATATTTCTTTATTTTTTTTTATTTACCTGCATTTCGTGACGGAAAGTCCTGTGTACACTATGAATAAAAAAAATATTTCAAAGATATTGTAAAATTTTAATAAAATGGTATAATTTTAGGTAGCGATGAAAGAGACTGAAATATTCATCATTTAAAATAAGAGAGATATACAAATAAAAGTGAAATAGGTACAAACATGTCATTTTTCCCTTGCCAGTACATGCTACTATTTTCCCATTGAATTAATTCTCTCTTTAATGGACTGTAAGAAAATAACTCTGTTAAATTATGTTTATTTTCCTCACGTGACGCGTGACGCGTCACGATTATAAATATGATATAGTTATTTTTTACAACGCCTGAACAGAAATGACCAGAAGGATGGATGTAATTTGATATAATTTAAAAAGATGGTTGGTTTACCTGAAGGAGGTAGGTAAATTATGAACATCTTAAGCAAATTGACAGAAATATTTAAGAGAAATATTATGTTTTATATGAAAATAGCTCCTCCTGACAGTTCACCTAAAAATAACAAAATAGAAGAAATATATTTTAAAGGTGCATGGGAAGAAGACGGAGAGGCAAGATGGGTGTTCTTTAAAACAGAAGATGAACATGCCACTGCCAGATTAAAAGAAGAACCTTCTTTCATAAAAGAAGACACATATGCCACTGCCAGATTAGAAGAAGAACCTTCTTTCATAACAGAAGACACATATGCCACTGCCAGATTAAAAGAAGAACCTTCTTTCATAACAGAAGACACATATGCCACTGCCGGATTGAAAGAAGAACCTTCTGTTATAACACAGGACACATATGCCACAGCAGGGTTGAAAGAAGAACCTTCTGTTATAACACAGGACACATATGCCACAGCAGGGTTGAAAGAAGAACCTTCTGACATAACAGAAGACACATATGCCGCAATCAGAGAAAAAAATTCTCCAAACACCGATTTCAAAACTATACACTTTAATAAAGCTATTGCAAAAGATGATAAGAAAGAAAAAATAAAACTTCAGGGATCGCCTGTGAAAGAGGAAAAAGAAGAGATCGTTTCTATAACAAAACTCGGATATACCATGACGTCCAGATATAGTTCTGCAGTAAGTCCCGGAGATAATCAGATAAAAAATGATCTGATAGACCAGAGGGACATAATGAGAAACGAAAAAATAAAAGTTTTTTTTGCTGAAGATAATAAAAGTTTTCAACTGGTATTAAAAACACTGCTGAATTACTCCCAGGATACAGAGCTATGCGGCTGGGCAGCCAACGGAGAAGAAGCGATTCAAAAAATCAGGAAGCTGTCACCATTTCCCGACGTAATTTTAATGGATATTGCCATGCCCCGGATGGATGGCATAAGTGCTACGAAAGAACTGCTTAAAATTAATCCTCATGCCAGTATTATCATGTTAACAGCCTTTGGAGATAAAGAACATGTAGTTGATGCCTTTGAATCCGGAGCCAGTGGCTTTCTGAGAAAAGATGCGCCCTTACCTCTTGTGGAAGAAGCTATAAAACAGGCTGCCAGAGGAGGAAGACCTGTATATAAAGAGATTTCCGAATATGTAAAGGAAGTTAAAAAAACATGTACCAGTCAACCTGATTATATGGAAATATATCCGGAAGAGAAACCTGTTCCGGATGAACACTTTAAATATGTCTCTGAAAGGAACTCCAGGGGAATCTCTTTTGGTACAAAGCTTCCTTCAGATGAAGAAAAAATTATGGAGAAAATTGAACATGTAGAAAAAGTTATTCAAAAAGTTGAAAGAAACAGGGAGATTTTAGATGAAATTATTGAAAAAATCGAAAAAAAAGAAAAAAATTTAGATAGACTAATTCAGGATAAACAGACAGGAGAGGAATCTGAAAAAGATCATTTAACATCAAAGGAGCTTCATGGAATAGATGACAGTAATGAAATTACTCAAAAAATTCTTTATTATAAATCTCTCTTAAGAGAAAAACCTGAACAAATAAATGATATTATAAAAGCTTACAGAGAACTCCAGGAGAAGCACCCGGAGAATATGGAGCTATGTATCTCTCTTGCCATTGCCTGTTTTAAACAGAATTTATTTAAAGAAGGGCTGGAAGAATTTGCAAAAACTATTGATAATAAGGAATTTTTAAAGAAAGAATCTATTCAAAAAATAATAAATTATGATATAATACCTTCAAAGACCGGTCAAATCTTATCCGATGTATCAAATATAAACGATGAATTATGGGAAAAAATAAAACCTTTGATACCGGTACGGACAAAGAAATCCGGCTATCCTCCTATGGAAGACCGTAAAGCCATGAATGCTATATTATATATATTGCAGACAGGATGTCCCTGGAAATTACTTCCAAGGAACCTGGGTTCAGGAAGTACGGTTCATAACAGGTTCAGGGCATGGAAAAAAGCCGGGGTATTTAAAGCTTTATGGAGCAACGGAATAATGGACTGTAATGTAAAAAACATAATAAGTGATAATTGTAAAAGGAGACATATATGCTTTTAGATAGATTAAGCAGAAGGGCTTTTTTAACAGCAGGCGGAAAAGCCCTTCTGTTTTTTATGTACGGGAGTGATATTCTGATGAAATGTTTTCAGGAAGGAGAAATTAATATTTCCGATTTCAGAGAGGCAGATTATTTTAAAGTAATACAGGGACAGGATATTAACCTTATGTATCAGGGAGATAAAATATGTACCCATATATTACTATCTTCAAAAGGGAAAAACCGTATAATAACATCTTTTACAAACGGTAATTCCTGCTTCGGTCTCTGGTTTAACAGAGATATTGATATGGTCATTGAACCGGACGATAAAATAGAAGAAGTAATAACAAAAGAAGGAGTAACTTTCATTTCATTCGGAGTAAAAACAAATAAAAAAAACCTTATCATAGATGATTACATAGTGGATTCTGTAAGAGCAGCCAGGGATAAAGGTGATTGTGACGATTATAGCAGCAGAAACCGGGTATTATGGAGAAAAAAATTTGCAGAAACCTGTCATGATATTGCAATAGCTCATGCCTGGGTCGAACCACTGGTAAACATATCAAAACTCAAAGACGGAAGAAGTGCCATAAAATTTTACCGTACAACCATTGATGAAACATACGGAGTTTACGGAGAAGTGACATTACCTTCCTGTGTAACAGTGTCAAAAGAAGAAAACGGAAAAATAACTCTTACATGTGACAGAGAAATTGATTTTCTTATAAGGACAACAAGTACTTTTCCGTCCCTCACACCATTTAAACCGGAAGATCTCATAAATAAAGATTTTTTATGTAAAATAAAAAACAATGAAGTTCCTGAATGTAATGACAGAGAACTTCATTCAGCCCTTAAAGAATATAGAAAATACTTTCGTCCATCTCTGAGAGATCTCTTATTTCTCTCATATAAAGAATGTTATCTGGCAGGTTCCTGGAGATTTCTCACTTATTTCGGAAGAGATACTATGATGACATCTATAATACTCGGAGAAGTACTGAGTAAAAGTGCTTATGAAAGTGCCATGGAAAGCATTCTCGATAGACTGGCACAGGACGGCGATGTTGCCCATGAAGATAACAGTTTCTGGCAGGCGGAAGGAGAGAGAATCTGTGAATATAACAATTTAATAAAAGAAGACAAAAAAGCGGAACCTTCGGAAATATTAAAAAATCTTTATAAAGAAAATTATGATTACAAAATGGTTGACGATGATTTTATCTTCCCCGTCATGGTACATAATTATCTCAAAAGGCATGACGGAACGGATGATTTTATCGACAGAACGGTTTTTTCCTCTATTCTGAATAAAGAAACCAATAATAAAAAAAATATAATGAAGAATTTTAATAAAGTAATCACATCTGCCCTCCCCTATTATAAAACGTGGAAACAATTATCATCAGAAGAAAAAGAAAGAGTCTCAGGAAAGAAATCACTGGCAGAAAAATTGATACGAATAAAAGAAGGTATGAATGCAGGAGACTGGCGGGATTCCGATAAAGGTCTGGGCGGAGGAGTCTATTCGGGGAATGTGAATATATACCTTGTTCCTGCATCTCTTAAAGCCATATATACCATATTAAAAAGAGAATACAGTGACGAATTAAAAGACATAGCAGTAAAGAATAACCTCTCATCTCTTCTGGATATATTGAACAGTTTCTCAGGGGAAGAAAAAAAAAGCAGGGAAATGGAGGAACTTATAGATTGCTGGTCACAGGCAAGAAAGCATTTTAAAGTCAGTCTGTCCTGTGACGAAATAAGAAAAAGATTAAAATTTTTCATTAAAGAGAACAATCTTCTATCGGATTATGACAGAAATATCATAAAAGAACTTCCTCTTACAGTTGATTGTAAAATAAAAGATTTTATAGAAGGGCAGAAGCCTGATATATTAAAAGAAGGTCTGGAATTTTACGGTATATCCCTTGATTCTGACTGTAAACCTGTAGAAGTTATGAACAGTGATACAGGCTTCGGCTTTCTTCTTGATGAGATGGATATAAAAGAAATGGAAGAAGCAGTAAAAATCACATCTCTAAAGTATCCTCTCGGGCTTATGACAGCAGGAGGACTTCTTACAGCAAATCCGTCTGTATCAGAAGACAGAAACCTGTGGAAGTTTCTCACTGTAACATCATATCATGGAACTGTCATATGGAGCTGGCAAATGACTATGATGGAAAAAGGACTTTTATATCAGGCCAAAAAGACAGCTTCTATAAATAAAGAATTATCTGATAAGATGAGATATCTGGCTACAGAACTTATAAAGATTGAAAATGCTATCGGAGAAATGAGAAATTTCGAGCTATGGACTATAAAAGGAGATAAAGATAAATTTATTGCAGTGCCATATGGAGAAGGAAGTGAAACAGAATCAAATGCGGTACAGCTATGGAGTACAGTTTCCCTTTCTCTTCTCAATCCGTTCAATGTGCCGTAAGAAAAAATCAGGAGACAATCCATGAAAAATACTATAAAGAAATCGGACCTTCAATTAAAGCTTAAGGATATGGAAGAAAAATTTAATAAATACAAAAAACTTCTTGATGGAGCGGCAAAAGCCACAAACAGTCTGGTTTCAGGAGGATATGGAGCCAGGGCTATTCATAAAGCAATGGAATATCTGGGTATTGCCACAGATGCAGACAGGGTATCTATTTTTGAATTTTCTAAAGATCCTCAAACAGGAGAAAGACTTATCAGCCAGAGATATGAATGGTCAAAGGATTCAATTGAACCTCAGATAGACAACCCGGACCTCCAGAATATGCCATGTGATAAATTCTTTCCCGGATGGGTTGATAGAAATGAAGCAGGAATACCGACAAATGAGATAGTCCGTAATATTGAACCATGCTCAAAATCAATACTGGAGCCCCAGGGAATACTATCAATACTTATAGTTCCCATATTGATTGAAGGGAAATTCAATGGTTCCATAGGCTTTGATGACTGTCACATGGAAAGAGTGTGGGATGAAAGTGAAATAGGAATACTCAGTGCAGTAGCAGGAACTATAGGAGTAGGAATAGTACGTAAAAAAGCAGAGGAAGAAAAAGAAAGAATGGAAAACCACCTGAGACAGTCTCAAAAACTGGAAGCTATAGGAACCCTTGCAGGAGGCATTTCCCATGATTTCAATAATATACTTGCAGCCATCATAGGTTATACAGAATTATCATTATCCCAGTTACCGGAAAAATCCCGTATAAAAGAGAATTTACAGCATATACTCAAAGGCTGTAACAGAGCAAAAAATCTGATTCACCAGATACTTACCTTCAGCAGACGAACAGAAACAAAAAAACAGCCTGTTGATATAAAACCTGTAATAAATGAAGCTCTTAAACTCCTGAGAGCAAGTCTGCCCAGAACTATTATAATAAAAAAAGACATTCAGATAAAACATTCTGTAATTCTTGCAGATCAGACAGAAATCTATCAACTTCTGATAAATCTTATTACAAATGCAGCCCATGCAATAGAAGATAAAAAAGGTGAAATTTATATATCCATCAAAAATATGGAAAAAAGTGAGGCCAATAAATACCTGGAAGTAAAAGATGGACATTACATAAGCCTTACGGTAAGTGATAATGGATGCGGTATAGAACCTGAACATTTAGACAGAATATTTGAACCGTTCTTTACTACAAAGACGGCCGGTCATGGAACAGGACTCGGTCTTGCCGTAGTTTACGGTATAGTTAAAAGTATGGAAGGTATTATTACTGTCACAAGTACACCGGGGGAAGGCTCAATTTTTCAGATTATCCTCCCCGGATTGGATGAAGTCATAAAAACTTCTGAAGAAAAAATACCGGCAATTACGGGGGGTAATGAACATATTCTCTTTATAGATGATGAGCAGGAAATTGCAGATATAGAGAAACAATTACTTGAAAATCTCGGTTACACAGTAACTGCTATAGATAATAGCCTTAAAGCACTGGAAATATTCAGAGAAAATCCCGGCAGATTTGATGTAATTATTACTGATTATACTATGCCATATATGACAGGACTTCAACTGGCAGATGAAATAAGGAAAATTCAAAAAAATATACCTGTAATTATGTGTACCGGTTACGGTGAATATGATGACAGTGAAAAATTTTTTGAAGCAGGTATCAATGAAGTACTTGTTAAACCTGTCAGTACTCACAATATTGCCGGAGTTTTACGTAAAGCAATTGCCGTTAAAGAAAAGAAAAAGCTTCTCAGAGGAGAATCTTCCATACTTTTTATAGATGATGAAAAAGATGTAATCGATATAAACATTTTTTTACTTGAAAAACTCGGCTATAAAGTGACCGGAACAGATAAGGCACTCGCCGGGCTTGAACTTTTCAAAAAAGAACCTTCACGATTTGACCTTGTCATTACAGATTATATGATGCCAGATATGACAGGTATTGAACTGTCAGAAGAAATAAAGAAAATCCGTAAAGACATACTTATAATACTATGTTCGGGCTACAGTGAAAACCTGAATATGGAAAAAGTTAAAATAGCAGGGATAAAAAAATTCTTACAAAAACCACTGAATATTTATACTCTTTCCACTTCCATACAGGAAGTACTTCAGGGTGGTAAAAAATAACAGGAAGAGATTGATAAAGTATGATATAATAGAATCGTAATGCGCAATGCGTAATGCGTGATGCGTAATGAGAAAAGGAGAAGATTTAACATGATACAATCAACTCATATCAATACAGATCCCGGTAATAATTATTTAATAGCAGGTCAGATAAAAACTCCACAGAAACCTTCGCAGATTCAGGAAAAATCAAACAGAAAATTAACTGAAGTTCTGAATGTTAATCTCGAGGAAACTCATAACCTGTATAATAAAGACAGAATAAAATTCAGTGAAATCATACCGGGAGCCAGTACCTCTGCAATTTCTGCAAAAAAAGATGGTTCTGATAATATAGAAACTAACCCATCTGCCGGCAAATCACCTTCTCCTCAGGCAGAAGCAACTGTTAACATAATATATACAAATGATTTGCATGGTTCCTTCCTGCCGAAAGAAAACGGAGATTCCTCTACAGGCGGTATGGCCTATACTGCATCTGTCATAAGGGATCTGAAAAACAAATCGGAAGGGAATTCACTTTTGTTGGACGGAGGAGACTGGTCACAGGGAAGTTATGAGTCAGGACTTACAAAAGGTAAAACAATGATAAAAGTTATGAATAACCTGGGATATGACGCAGCAGAAACAGGGAATCATGAATATGACTGGAGTAAAGAAGATCTGAAGGGAATGGCCAGAGAGGCAAATTTCCCTGTTCTCGGGGCAAATATTGAACAGGAAAAAGCAGGAGTCCTTGATGAAGTAAAACCATATACAGTAAAAGAAATAGACGGTGTAAAGGTAGGAATAATCGGTCTCATTACACCTGAAGTAGCAGAGCTCACAAAACCGCAAAACATGGAAGGTCTGGCAGTACGTGATCCGAAAGAAACTGCGGCAAAATACATAAAGGAACTCAGGGGAAAAGGAATTGATACGATAGTAGTTCTTTCCCATCAGGGTGAAGAAGCAGATAAAGAGCTGGCCCGGTCAGTAGAAGGAATTGACGTAATAGTAGGAGGACATTCCCATACTGCCATAGATAAACCAGATGTAGTAAACGGCACATTAATAGTTCAGTCAGGGAGTAAAGGGGAATTTGTAGGCCATCTGGAAGTGTCTATAGATCGGAACAGCAAAAAAATTGTTGCTTCGAAAAATGAGCTGATCCCGGTAAATACAAAGGAAATAAAACCTGACAGTGAGGTGGAAAAGATTATAGCTCCAGTGCTTGAAGAAGCAAAAAAGAAACAATCGGAAGTAATCGGGACTGCAGAAGTAGACTTAAATCACAGTAACAGAGTCACAGAAAGTTCTATGGGGCATATTATAACAGACGGTATGAGAGAAAAAACTCATAGTGATATAGCCATAATCAACTCGGGAGGCATAAGAGGAGAGCTAAAAAAAGGTGATATAACATATGGAGGACTCTATAAAATACTTCCCTTTGAAAATAAACTTGTCACTATGAATCTGACAGGAAGACAGATAAAAGAAGTTCTGGAAAATACCCCCTGGACGGAAAAAAATGATCTTCAGGTATCAGGTATGACTCTGGATATAGATACGTCAAAGCCTGCAGGAGAAAGAATTGTATCTATAAAAACAGGTGATACCCCCCTTGAAATGGATAAAATTTACCGTGTTACAGCAGATGATTTCCTCGCAAACGGCGGTGCCGGTTATAACACCCTGAAAAAAGGAACAAATGTAGAATATGGCGATCTGGTAGTAGATACAGTAAGTGAATATATAAAATCACATCAACCATTTGATGAAGAGACACTTAAAGAAAGACGAATCAATTACAAATAATACGTAATGACGTAAGCATAAATAATACATATGTTTCGTGACGCGTAACGCGTAACGCGTGACGGGAGGAATACGTTTATTACATTACTTATGCTCAGGCCAGTAGCCAATCTACATCCCGGTAATCTCACATAATCACATAAATCCCTGTCATTTCTTGCTGTGAAGCTTTACAAATCTTTCTATAGATCTGTCATAAGTTCTTTCTACATCATCAGGGAAATAACATGCCGGCAATTCTCCCATAGATCTGTGATAATGAAGACAGGCACAGCAATTTCCTTTTTTTGAACATCCTCCATAGGAACAGTTGCAGAAACCAAGATTTTTCTTATAAGAATCACAATTTGTTGCCATATAATAATCACCTCAATATTGTCAGTGTTCAGTTACCAGTTACCGGTCAAAATAAGTTATCAGTTAAGATTATCAGTTATATTACCGGTTACCATTAAGAGGTCACCGATCACTGCTCACTGATTACTGGTCACTGCTCACTGATCACTGCTTTTCTATCCATACAGGAGAAGACCATGCTCTTTCATAGGGAATATTATTGGGCAGATTGTTGGAATTATTTTCCTGCCATACCTTTACACGATAATAGGCATAATCTTCTTTAAGGTTATCCTGATAATCAATATGAACTGTTAAATTATTTTCCGATTTATCATATAATATTGTTCCGTTTTTAAATATCTGCACCCTGGTTATATTAGCTCCTGAGCCCTGAGCCAATATATGGAGATTAACCTGTCCGTACTGACTGTTTGACAGTGATGCATTATGGGTAATGGTTCCGCCCATAGGTACTGTATCTTTTCCAAGCCTGGCAGTAAATTCCAGTTTAATCCTTGCGCCTGACGTGCCATAACAGTTCTTTCCCTTCAATCCGTTCCATATAGCCTGTCTGTCAATCGTGTTAACCCATACGGATGCAAGTCCTCCTGTCCAGTAACCGAGTCTTGTATCAACATTACTGCTTATTTCCTCGACATCTCCCGGTTTCCCGTAATGAGTGTCAGTTCCGCCTATAATACCGAGTTTATACCCCGGATTATGGGTGCTCAGCCAGCTTGTAAGGGCAGCTTCTACAGAACAGTTCTCCTTAAAATCATTTACTCTTTCATCGATACAGAGAGCAGATTCTGAACTTCCATGACGGGAATAAATCTCTGCTAGAGGCTGAATACTACTGTTTACATAGGTTTCACTCCAGTCAGTATTCATAGGGATAACAGGATTGTCGTAATCTGCCCCCTTTGCAGGATGATGGGGGATACATATATAATAACCTGATGCAGACGTGCTGTTAAGATAATCCCACAGTTCTGTCGGTAAATTATACACGTCAGAACCATATCCTCTCTGCGGTAGATGCTCATAATCAAAACAGATTATATTTTTATGGCCTGTGCCATCAGTTCTGACAGTATTTTTAGTATATTCAAAGGCAGGAAAAATTACAAAAGGCCTGGAATACGATATGGATTTTTCCTGTTCAATCATATTATTCCACTTTTCCTGCGTATATTCGCCGGGAGGTCCGTTTTCGGCATGATCGGTAATGGCCATAAAATCCAGGAGACTTACATCCCTTGCAAATTTACAGGCATCTTCCGGAGTAAGAAGACAACCTTCTTTCTCAAGAGCATCATTTGAATAGGTACTATGGGAATGTAAATCACCCCAGGCAGTAATCATACCGGCATAAAGCTGAGAATTACCGTCTTCATTACAGCCATATCCATCAGTAGAAATCACGACAGAACCGGATGAAGGAGTGGAAGTCGCCACAGGGGTTACTGAAGTATTCCCATTCCCACCGCAGCCTGACATAATAATTAACAGAATAAGGCTTACGAATATTTTATTTCTCAGCATATAAAAAAACCTCCTGCTATATCTTCTTTGATACTTTGGTGAGCATAAATTCATGACAGGTGCTCAGGTCAGTAATATATAATTATAGCAATAAATGATAAAATTGTCTATCCGGGATAACCTTCACTTATGTCTTCTCAGGTAAAGAACCAGTATCTGAGGTCTTGCACAGAATCTTACAGGCTTTATTACCGTTCCTGTGCCGTTTGATACAATAAGTTGAGTATATTTCGTATTTATAATACCTGTTCTGTATCTATCCCCATATTTAGAAGGAATAAAAGGAGTCCATAAACCGAAAAATGTAATCTGTCCCCCGTGGGTATGACCGCTTAACATTAAATCAATCTTATAATTATCTAATTCCTCTACATAATCAGGGCTGTGGGATAATAAAATAACAAAATCTTTTTCTTTAACATCTTTTACTGTGGGTTTTAAATCCTGTGTATCAGTCATAAGATCGCCCACGCCACCTATTTTTATTTTTTCTCCTTTTCTGTTTATCCACATAGCGCTGTTATCAAGATCTGTTATTCCTGCATCTTTCATTGACTGTAATGTCAGAGATTTACTCTGCCAGTGGTCATGATTTCCGAGAACCCCGAATTTGCCTTCAGGAGCATATAAATCTTTAAGCTCTTCAAAAACAGGCTTTATATATTTATTATCCCTGTAAACATAATCTCCGCCGAGAAAAATCATATCAGGTTTCAGTTTATTAACAGTATTTACAAGTTTTTTTACTCTCCCGCGGGAACAGAAAGGGCCATGATGGATATCTGTTATAAATACAATCTTCACACCGTGAAATGCTTCCGGTATATCTTCATCTGTAATATCAATGTCTTTTATCTGTAACCAGTACGGTTCGATAAAACTGTAACAGATAGCCAGAATCAATAATATTATCAGAGATGCAAAAAATTTTATTATTTTTCTTAACATATATCCAGAATTATTTTACCGAGTTGCTGTGGCATAAAAGAAACAGGGGGACTGCATTTTTCCGGATTAAAATTAACCAGTATAAAGGATTCTTTGACACCTTTACTCATATCTTCCGGAATCATACAGTGAATCTTTACAGTAGAACTTTCGCCATGTTTTATTACAAAGTCATTATTTTCAATCTTAATCCAGTCAGAAAGAGGGATCATTTCTCCCGCAAGAGTAATATCACGTCTTTCACCCAGATATGTTATCTGTAATTCCTTTGTTAATTCCTCTCCAGGAACAGCTTTCCCCATATTTACTTCATGAAAATCAATAAGAAAATGCTTTACATTAAAGGAACGAATTTTAATCTTCACAGATCTGTCAGATACGTCCAGATCAGGACATGATAGATAAACCTCTCCCATATGTTTTAAATCTGCAATGCACAATCGTGAATCTATCTCTACATCGACAGTAAAGATTTCTCCCGGAGGTATATTCAGTTCCGCTTTATTATCTTTAAAATAAAATTCATTACCTTCTTTATCTCTTACGCCGGGAATTTTTATCCATTTATCAAAACATGTCATCAATACCTTTACCGGCACATTATCATTGTTTTCTATATTAAATTCTCTGACGGTTCTGTTCCCTTTTATTATATTACCAATATCTATCAAATCGGGGTAAACTTTTATTATGTCAGTGTTTTTCTCAGATTTCTCCAGTAATTTTTCAGGAAGAAAGGTGCCGAGCAATATCTCTCTGATAAGTACCTCTTTCCTTAAAGGTTCGCATAATAAAATCTCGCACCAGTGATTGCCGGAAGAAACACTCAGACCGTTTACAAGAAATCTGACTTTTTTACTTTCTTCGGAACCAAACAGGATTTCTCTTTCAGAGAGCAGTTCAAGCCACTCGGAGATTATAATTATCTCCAGTTTTACATCACTTTTTTTTGGATTTTTAAATTCCAGTTCTATTTCTTTTTTTTCCCAGAAATGAATATTTCCAAGATGGCTGTAATTGCTTTTCGGGTAGAACATAAAGAATCTGACCTTATAACATAAAGATTATTATAATAAATTCTAACAGTTTCAATAAAATTCCTTCTTTTTATGCTAAAGGGATCACAGGAAAATATCATTTCATAATTCTATTATTCCTGATTTTTTCCAGTTCAAGCCTTACCCTTTTATATTCATCTTCTATGGAAGAGATCTTTTCTCTTAACCCTTCAGTCTTACAGGTATCTGCCATAGTTTCTGCTTCCTGGCATAAACCGGCCAGTATAATTGCACCGAAGTGGGTGCTGGAGGATTTCAATGTATGAGATGAAATCCTGATGCCTGTCAACTTATTTTCTCTGAAACTTTCTTTAATCTTCTCCAGAAGTCCCTGACTGTCATTCAGATACTTATCGACTAAATCAAATGCTTTCCCCTCACCTACAAGTTTTTTTAAATTTTCGAAGTTCTCCATATTTACAGACTCTTCAGAAGATTTTTCAGATATTACTTTTTCCATTGTAATATCTTTCTCAGAAGAAGAGTGAAGTTCTTTAGATTTTGTCAAAACTTTTACTAGTTCTTTTACCTGTACCGGTTTCCCGAGATAATAATCCATACCAGAATCATAACATTTTTTTATATCTTCCCTGAAGACCTTGGCAGTCATAGCAACAATACATGGCTGTCTTTCAGAAGGAAATTCCTGTCTGATACGGGAAGTAGCAGTTAAACCATCCATCTCAGGCATTTCTACGTCCATAAAAACGAGGTTATAAGGCTGACGGTGAAGTGATTCTATGGCCTCAATCCCGTTCCACGCCACATCTGCCATATATCCCATCTTTTCAAGCATACTCAATATAACCTGCTGATTAACAAGATTATCTTCTACAACCAGAATAGTAAGAGGATATTTTTCAGCCATCAAGGGATCAAAAGATGGTTTGTCATGTGGTTTAAAGACAGAAACTGACTTACCTGTAATAACTTCAATCAGCTTGTTATACAAATGCGACAATTTTATAGGTTTTATAAGATACCCTGTAAAATTTATTAAGTCTTTCTGCGAGAATATTTTATCTATAGACGTAAGAAGAAACATAGGAAAATTATGGCCAAGTTTTCTTATATCTTCAGCCAGAGTAATACCGTCCACTTCAGGCATGGCCATATCCAGAAGAGCAATATGAACTGTTTTATTCTGTTCCAGAACAGACAGAGCTTCGGAAGCACAGGATGCATTTACACATACCATCCCCCATTTCTCACAGACCTGAGTAAGCATAAAGCGATTTATTTCGTTGTCATCTACAATTAATATATTCATTCCTGTCAGCACATGAGAAGCTTCAAAATAAAAAGACGGTTTAACAGTATCAGTCTTAACAATTATAGTAAAATGAAAGGTTGTACCTTTTCCGGGAACACTATCTGCATATATGGCTCCTCCCATATGCTCAACGAGAAGCTTGCTTATAGTCAGTCCGAGACCTGTTCCTCCGTATTTACGGGTAATAGATGAATCAGCCTGGCTGAAAGGTTTGAAGAGATATTTAAATCTTTCGTGAGGAATGCCTATACCGGTATCCTTTACAGAGAATTGAATTTCATAATCATGGTCAACAAGATGTTTAGAGTTAATTGATAGAACAATATCGCCTTTTTCTGTAAATTTAATTGCATTATCCAGAAGATTTACAAGAATCTGACGGAGGCGGGTAATATCTCCCTTTATATGATATGGGACTGATTTATCACATATATAGGCTATTTCCAGCGATTTTTTACCTGCCTTTGGAGATACTATATCCAGGGCTTCTTCCACACAATCTATGATATTAAAAGGACTTTCTTCGAGTTTAAACTGTCCTGATTCAATCTTTGAGAAATCCAGTATATCATTGATTACTCCCATAAGACTGTTGCCGCTGCGACGGATAACTTCAATAAATTCTTCCTGTTCATGCGACAATTCTGTAGTAAAAAGTAATGAAGTCATACCTATTATTGCATTCATAGGGGTCCGTATTTCATGACTCATACTGGCAAGGAAACTGCTTTTAGCTCTGCTGGCACTTTCTGCCATATCCCTTGCCCTGATAAGTTCTTCCTGAATAAGGTTTAATTCAGTAATATCATCCATTATGGCTATATTACCGCCGAACTTTTCACTTACATCGAGCATTTTTTTCAGTTTAATCTGAAAGTACCTTTTACCTGATACGGTATCAAGTTCTTTTGTGAAGTCACATTCCGGTTCACCGGCAGAAGTAAAGGAGGAGAGTTCTTCCTCAAGAAAAGGCAGTTTATTTTCAAGAGAATTTTGCGAATAATAAACTGAACCGGGAACGGAAAAATCTTTTAGCAACTCTGTCCCTGCATGATTTATATTAATAATCATGTTATTACTGTCCAGAAGGAAAACAGGTTTTTTCAGACTTTCAAATATGGTAAGATATCTGTTTTTTTCATTTGAGAGAAAACGGTTTGTAATCTGCAGTTCTTCCAATTCTTCACTGCCGCTCAAACCGGACCATTCAGTACAAAAACCTATTTCGATCCTGTCAAACACCCTGTCAATAAAAAGCCTGTAAAGTTTTTTATCTTCTTCGTTGAAATCATTTTCCAGTATGAGATCAATATAGCTCTGACGGTAATATTTTAACAAACCGAGAAACATGCCTATTGTAACGCCACGGGAACGATGTCTCTGAGCTTCTGTTATTCCGAAAGAAGTAACAGGATCTTTTGTATAATCATCATCAGGAGCAAGTTCAGGTATTTCACCGTAAAACTTTAAACCATCAAGTATTGCCAGGGAGAGACCGTTAATAGAAATTCTCCATGCTTCAGCGAGAGTAGAAGTGTATCTGGCATAACCATGTAATTTTGCATAATAGAGTATTCTCTCTATAAGCCACGTTTCATTCTCTGTAATAATATTTATAAGTTTTTCCATTGTCTTTATTCATGAAAAATGAATTTACCCGTCACTTAATATTCACTTTTAAATCTATAACTTTTCTGACAGTCTGTGCAAGTAAACTCATGGAAACAGGTTTAAAAATAATCTCCTTTACATTTGTAATTTTATCTCTGTCTAATT
>DAIOEN010000048.1:0-38871 GCA_036746235.1 Vulcanimicrobiota bacterium
GTAAAAGGGTACCCGTAAAAAGCTTCTGCCTGGCAGGCTCTGGAGAAGAAAAATTCGTTTTTTCTATAGTATAAAAAATTAAATAAGGGTTCATTTATTGTCTGTAAAACAAATTATATAAGGCAAATTATTTTTCTTCGTAAGAGCCTGTCAGGCAGAAGCTGATAAAATGGTTACTAATTTACCTGGAGCGGTACTAAGAACGACTTATAACATAAATAATTATACAGATGATTAACAAAACTATAATGGTTACAGGAACTATAAATTTCGCAAATTCTTTTCTCTGTTCATATTCTTTTGCTTTATATGTTTGCTCCACTGCTTCATAAGCACGTTTCTGTTTTTCTTTTAATTTTTCTGTTTTTCTCTGTCTTTCCAGGGCTACTTTCTCCATAGGATCTGCATCCAGATTCCTGGAACTTATTTCATAAACAGGCTCGTCATCAGTTTTCGGAAGCTCCTGTGTAATCTCACTGTCCAGTATTTTTGTATCTTTGAGACCACCCAGAACTTGTTCCATTTCTTTCTTAAAGCTGCCCGGCATGCTCAGAGTAGAAGATTCAAATACCTTTTCTTCCTGATTTTTCTTGCCCCTGCTCTTTTCTTTAATATAAAATTCAGGACACTCAAGGCATTTCTGAAGGGCCTCTTTCATATCTTTCATATTATCAAACCTGGCAAAAGGTTCTAAATCTATAGCTTTTTTTACTATTTGCTCTAAAGTTACAGAAATATCGGGATTTATAGTCCTTACAGATGGAAGATCATAATTTGTATGACGGGAAATACCGGGGTTTAAACCTGTAATCATATAATAAAGAATATTTCCGAGACTGAATATATCAGATAAAGGAGTAATTTTATTTCTGTATGCTTCAGGTGCTGCAAAACCGGCTCTCGTATAATTTGTTTGATTGATATATCTATTTATGCTGAAACTGACCAGAGAAATTTTTCCGTCATAACCTATTATTACACTGGCAGGATTTAAATTACCCATAAACAGAGGAACAGGCTTCTGATTATGCAAAAACCACATAACCTTACATATATCTATTATATAGTTTATGGCATCCTTTTCTTCAAGAGGAGCAGAATGTCTTAATTTCATGAAATTTTCCACATTTTCACCTTTTATATAATCCATAATTATATAAAAATGCTCACCTGAAGGGAAAAAATCCATTATCTTCGGCAAACTGACATGTTCAAGTTTTGCAAAGGTTCTGGTTTTCTCTATAAAAACAGATGTTACGTTACGTCTTGCATCAGGCGCCATGGTGTGTCCCATTATTTCTTTTATGGCAATCTGCTTGTTTAACGTTACATGGTTACCGAGATATACAGAGCCATGGCTATCTTCTTCTATTTTATTAACAACTTCATACCTTACATCAAGTATTTGTCCGGGATTCAACATAATTATTACAATTTCTGACATATAAATTTTGCGCAACCCTCTGTTGAAACTTTATTCAATAGTAAAGGTCATACAAAATATCTTACATACTCAGATTTTTCTTGCTCCTTCCAGCAGTCCGAAGCATCCTGTAAGCATCATATCTCCGTTAGGAACGGCAAAATAATAATCTCCACCGGAGGCAAGCTGTCTTTTAGGCCCTGTAATGATAACGGGCCAGGCAGAAGTATCTTCTATTAAATCTACAGAGAAACAAACTCCATGGCCTCTTCCCTCAAAAACTTCTTCATCTGTTATACTTCTCTCTTTAAACCTTTTTATCACATCAACAATCTTCTCTTCATTCATTTCCCTTGAATGATGCTCCAGTATTGCAAAAATTCTGTCTCCTTTTACTATTGAACATATAACATGCTGATTTCCTATATTTACGATTACAAGGCCTTTCTCTCTGTATTCTTCTACCTTCTTATCACAGAAAGCTCCCATTATTCCGGCAGGCCCTGTATCCATAAAGAGTGTTGTACACTTCAATGAATTTTTAATAGAAATCATACGGGTGAAATAAGGGGGAGGTTCCCTGTAAATAAGTTCTGACAGTTTTCCTCCGTTATCAAGAAATTTTTTCCAGTGAGAAAAACGAAATTTCCTGTTGCTCCCATTTATACATTCCCCATGGTCCTGTACTGCTATGGCTACAAGAGATGGTAATATTATGCCGTAATGAGAAAGGGAAGCAGCTAGAAAATCCAGATTAAGGTCAGTCAGTTCCAGTTCCATGCACTGTCCCGGATTGGAAGGGACAATTTCTATACCCCAGTTTTTTATTTCTTCCGGATTATCCCGGAAGGTCTTTGATGCCATGTCTGTAGAATAAACCTTATACCCTGCTTTTATATGCTTCTTTATTGAAGATGACAGGGGATGACCTCCCATAATACCACCGTGGAGAAATATATTTTTCCCTTCCTTCGTAGCCTCTTTTACTCTGGCAGAAATAATAGAACAGTAAGAAGGAAGTATCATTTTCACACAGTTTTCTATATATTTATCTTTCTCGTAAATAAGTATATCCTGAGTTCCTGCTCCTATATCTATTGCAAGTATTTCATTGAATTCCATAGTAATCTCCTTTACATAGCCATAAGTTTATCTTCCGGCATAGAACGGCCGTAATCTTCTCCTATAACCCTGTTCATATAAGAATTTATTATATAAGATGGTATATCGACACCATTATCTGCAAAGAAAGTTCCGCATTCTTTGTTTATGCGCCTGAGTGTTTTCTCATAATAATGACATAACTCTTCAACAGTCATAGTAGACTTTATTTCTTCAACAAATTTATTCATTTCTTCTCTTTTTCTTTTAAGAATTTCCCTTTTTTCCAGGACAGAATCGTTATTAAAAGCACTCCTGTAGTCTCCGAGACTTATTCCTCTTTCTTCTCCATAGGTTCTTACCAGTTTCAGGAATAAAGCACCTTTATTCTTCGGTTTTTCTTCACTATTTTCCATTTCCAGAATCTCCCCTCTCGCCCTGAGAAGTATCTGTCTTTCTCCGACCCTGTCACACCTGTCAACAGTACGTTCATACCATTTTAAAGATTTAAGATCATCCATTTCATAGGCAAGTTGAAAAGCAAAATCTTTATCAATCCATGGAGAAGGACTGTCAAAATCTACTATATTCTCAGCAAAAATATCATCTTCCAGAGGATCTATATCAAACAGATCTACCCTGGCACGGTATTTCTTTATCTCTTTTCCCGTGACTTTAAGTTTCTGGGCCAGGGGGCAGAGGGTCTGAAAAATTCGAAATTTCTCTTCATCAGGAATAGCAAAAGGCTTTACAATAGCCCTTTTATAAAAATCCGATCTTTTATCTTCGCCGTACCCCACTACGACCATCTCCTTAAATCTAGCAGATAAACTTCTGTGATGCAGAAAAACTGAGTAATTCACGAAGTTCTCTCTCACTCAGGTTATATCTTTCATCTTTCTCTGTTCTTAATTTTACTATTATACTCTTCATTCTATCCACAACTTCCTGAGTATAGATCTTTTTTTCTTTATGTAATGTAGAAAAAGATATCCAGAACTTTTCGAATTCACTGTCAGTCATAAGTAATAATCTTATTAAAGGCATCCAGAGTTCAAGTTCATCTATAAAATTGCGAACTTCTTCTTTAAAAGCTTCAGGTATAGCATTGAGAGGCATAATTCTCACCTCTTAAATTATTTATAAGCGTTCAGCTATCAGCAGACAGCAGTCAGCTAAAAATGAGTGAATAGTGAATGGGAAAGTATATTTCTACTCACTACTCACCATTCACTACTTACTAAATTCTGATAAGTTATGAAACTAACATAATTATACAATGATTTTTTTTAATATTCAATTATATTCAATCTTCAACTATATTCGACACATGTGATGATTATCTTGCTTTTGTCAATCTTTAAGTGTATAATATTTATGCTATGAATAAAAGAACTATTTTTTATATTTTTTCTGCAATAATTTTAATAATATCAGCTTCCTGTATGAATTCAGGTGATCCGGTACTTCCTTCTTTAAATCCCGGCTCTAAAGCAAATCCTGATGAACTTACATTGAGTTGTCTCTTTCCTGTTCAGATAGGAAGAAACTGGACTTATAGATATAGAGAAAATAAATTTTCCTATCATTATAACCGTATAATATGCGACTCATCTTATCTGGAAAGATGGACCGTTATGGAAAACAATGGGAATCCGGGAAATACTCAGAACTATATATCGGTAAAAAGAGAGAATCAGGATAATTCCTCTGTTATTAACAGAATGGAATATTATCTTAATAACAATAATTCTTCTTTTTTATGGTACGGATTTAAAGATGAACAAAGAAATGAAGAACACTCTTTTGACGGGAAACTGCTTATCTTTCCTCTGGAAACCAGTTCTTCGTGGACAACAGATATTCCTTTTGACGGCAGTGATTTTTATATAAAAATAAAAGGAATAAATAAAATTTCCACTGTTTCGGATGTAGTCAATAGCCCTGCAGGAACATTCATACACTGTGTAAGAGCTGATTTTACTGCAAAAGAAAGATTGAATGTAACAGGTGCCGGATTATCAGATGTAGAAGGCCTTATATCCTACTGGTATGCTCCCAATATAGGTATTGTAGAAACAAGACTCTTTATAAGGGTGAAATCAATAGACAAACCTGAAATAGACGAAAAGAGCGAAATAACAAGAATACTGGAAAGCTACAGCAGTCAGCCACCTTCCCAATGATTCTGTAATCCTTTCTGATGAGAATCGTGAAGGGTGAAGAGTAAAGGGAAGAATACGTTTTCATTCTTCTCTGTGCCCACCCGATCATAGCAACTATAGTGAAACACTGCAGATAATGTCCGATCTGGAGCTCTACCGTGGATCTTTAAAAAACCTCTCCTGTTTTCATTCCATCCAGAGAAGAACTTATTATTCCTCCTGCATAACCTGCCCCTTCTCCTGCAGGATAAAGGCCGAATACATTCGGAGACTCTCTGTTATCATTTCTCAAAATCCTTACAGGAGAGGAAGTTCTTGTTTCTATACCTACCAGTATTGATTTCTCAAAATTTTTTATTTTTTTACAGAAATCTTCAAGACCTCTTCTCAAAGTAATATATAAAAAATCAGGAAGGCAGTCTTTCAATTGCACAAAATTTACACCGCGTAAATAGCTTGTTCTGCAACCATACATATCCCTGAGACCAAGAAAAGACCGGGTGGTCTGTGCCGGTGCAAAATAATTACCGCCTCCTGCAAAAAAAGCCATTTTTTCATATTTTCTCTGAAATTCCATACCATCAAGAACGGAAGAAGAATAAAAATCTTTTACCCTTACCGTGACAACAAGAGCAGAATTTGCTTTCCCGCTGTTTCTGAGATAATTACTCATACCGTTTACTACGAGTCCTTCCGGTTCCGAAGCAGCGCAGATTATCTCTCCTCCGGGACACATGCAGAATGAATAAACACTTCTCCCGGATTCCATATCATTATATTTTAAAATATAATCTGCAGGCGGGAGCAGAGGATCGGCAAAAAATCTTCCATACTGGTTCCTGTTTATCAGGTTCTGGTCATGTTCAATTCTTAATCCGACAGCAAAATCTTTCGGTTCCATGGAAAGACCTGTTTTTTCCAGTAACTCAAAGGTATCTCTTGCACTATGGCCTATAGCAAGAATAAGTGCATCAGTATCACAGGTAGTACCGGAAATTTTTACTCCTGCAAGATTACTTCCTTTTACGGATATACCTTCCAGTTTTGTAGAGAAAAGAAAATTTACACCTTTTTCCTCAAGAAATTTTCTCATATTCGTAACAACTTTTCTGATAAGATCAGTTCCCACATGAGGTTTATTTTCATATAAAATTTCTTTCGGAGCACCGAAATCAACCATGATCTTTAATATTTCTTTTATAAGCCCCTCTTTTTTTCTGCATGTAAGTTTTCCGTCGGAAAAAGTTCCTGCCCCTCCTTCTCCGAACTGCACATTAGAATCCGGATTTAATATACCATCTGTCCAGAGTTTTTCCACATCTCTTATTCTGTGAGCTATCTTCTTACCTCTTTCTATAATTAAAGGTTTATAGCCTTTTTTTACCAGGGTCAGGGCGGAAAACAAACCGGCAGGTCCCGTACCTGCTATTACAGGATTCAACGTATGTCTTCTTTTCCTTATTATGTCCTGACTATCTGTATTTAATTTCTGTATCTCTTTTTCTCTTTTCTTTAAATATACCTTAACAGAAAAATCAAAATAAATCATACTCTTTTTGCGTGCATCTATGGATTTTCTGAGGATTTCATAACTTGATATATCAGATACAGATATATTAAGAGTCTTCGCTATAGAGGCGGCAAGATCCATTTTTTCTGTTATTTTAAAACGCAAATTCACTATATTACACATAAAATATTATATTTTTCTATGAGACTGCATAGTATCACAGGTTAAAATCAGGTTATAGGTTATGGGTGTTGGATTTTAGGTTCTGGGTTTTGGATTGTTAATCTTTTTAACCTGACACCCAACACCCGAAACTCATAACCCTTAAAAATGAAATTTCCTGATACTCTTACTGACCTGAGCATAAGCATGTATAAAGGCTGACCTCCCGTGACAGAAGCATATATGTATTATTTATGCTTACCTCAGTAAATTAATGATCTGTCATATATTTCACTGATACTATAACATAACTCTGCTTATATATATATAACTTTTGTAAATTCTTTCTGATTTATTTAGAAGGATTTTCTGCAATCAAATTGAAATACTTTAATAATAATTAAAGAATCATAAGGAGATCTTTATGGCAACCTATTGTCCTACATGTGGAACATCTAACCCTGATGATTCAAAAAAATGTCATATATGTGATACAGCTCTAACCAGATTTGCCAGCGATGGAGCTCTGGCATCAGGAACGTTGATTCATTACAGATATCGTATTACAAAACTCATTAAAGCAGGTGGAATGGGTGCAGTATATCTTGCAAAAGATATAAAGAAAAATATCGTTAAAGCTGTAAAAGAATTATTCAAACAATTCTCACCTCAGGAAGAACAATATGTAGTTCAGCGTTTTAAAGAAGAAGCAGAAATTCTTGCAAGATTAAAACACCCGAATATGCCCCGTGTAAGTGACTATTTCCATGATTACGACAGGTATTATATTGTCATGGATTATGTCCAGGGAGAAGATCTCGAGTCGGTTCTGGAGGCAGAGGGAGATCCCGGACTTCCGGAAGCAGATGTTGTAGATATTGCAATACAGGTATCAGGGGTACTGGATTACCTGCACAATCAAAACCCTCCTATTCTTTACAGAGATTTAAAACCTTCAAATATAATGCTTCAATATGAAGACGGCAGAGCCATGCTTATCGACTTCGGCCTTGCCAGAACTGTCCAGCCGGGAAGTGAAAGAGGGAAAACAGCCATAGGAACAGAAGGTTATTCTCCTCCTGAACAGTATATGGGAAACCCGGAGGTCAGAAGCGATGTTTATGCACTTGGAGCTACAATGCATCATCTTTTAACAGGAGAATTTCCTGCTGTACCATTTCAGTTCAGTTATGTAAGGGATTTAAATCCTGACATATCCGAAGAAATAGAAACAATTGTAATGAAAGCCGTCGAAATAGAAGCGAAAGATAGATTTTCTTCAGCAAAAGAAATGCAGGAAGCAATACTTGAAGTCTATCCTGATGGACTTAAAAGACTTGACTACCTTAAAAATATAAATCTGGAAGATGAGGAGACTGTAACAGAAGAAGAGAAAGAAGTTATACAGGTAGCATCCAGAGAAGAAATAGTAGAATTTATAGAAGAAGAAATTCCTCCTACCCAACCAGTTCCACAGAAAACGACCGTTTCTGTTAATAAAATATCATCTGAAATCATACATGAGCCGGCAGTTGAAAAACCTCCTGCACCAAAACCTGTTCTTCAGGTCGGAAAACCTCCTGCACCAAAACCTGTTCTTCAGGTCGGAAAACCTCCTGCACCAAAACCTGTTCTTCAGGTCGGAAAACCTCCTGTTGAAAAGTCGGGAATTCAACTCAAGGAAAATAAATTTATGTCTCTAATAAAACAGCTTGAGAGCAACAATATTTCAGAAAGAATAAATGCCATAGAAGAACTGGGGGAATTGAAAGATAGAAGGGCAATATCTTTTTTAATGGAATTGCTGGAATATAACGAGCAAAATACAACAAGAGCTATAATAAAAGCCATGGGGAAAATAAAAGATGCATCTACTGTACCTGTCCTCATAAAACATCTGTCTTCCGGAGATCTTATAGTCAAACAGTATGCTGCCATGGCTCTTGGAGAAATAAATGATGTAAGCGCCTTAAATCCTCTCATAAAATCACTCAACGACCATGATGGAGGTGTAAGAGCAAGTTCTGCTTATGCTCTTGGTAATCTTGGTAAAAAAGAAGCAATAGAACCTCTTATTAATCTTTATATAAAAGATATAGACCAGGAAGTTCGTATACGTTCGGCTGAATCAATAGCTCAACTAGACGGAAGAGATCTTTCTTCTCTTATAGAAATAGCGGAAGAAGAAGAAGAGGAGACGAGAACAGATGTAATATTAATGTATTTTTCCGGCTACAGTGCCAAAATTTCCCAGCCTCCACAGATACCTGCCAGATATAGCAAATATGTCCATATGCTTGACAGTAAAGACCAATCTATGAGACTTGATGGCATAAATCTTCTTGTTCAGACAGGAGATCCACAGACTGCCGGTATACTGGTAAATTATATTAATGACATGGATGAAGCAATAGCTGTAGATTCCCTGAAAGCAGTAGTCAACATGAAACAGAGTAACACACTAGAAGCTATTATAAAACTACTGGATACTCCAAGACCTATATTAAGACAATGGGCAGTATGGGGTGCAGGAGAATTTCGTGATAAGAGAGCTACAAATGCTCTTTTAAAACTGTTAAACCATAAGGATCCCGGCACAAGAGCAACTGCTGCATATGCACTGGGTAATATTGGAGATAAGAAAGCTCTTTCATCCCTTCTTCAAATAATAATAGAAGACAGTGATACAGATGTAAGAAAAAATGCAGCAGAATCTGTATTACAACTGAAAGGAAATGTCAATATACCCGGTTTCATAGATATGGCAATAGACGGAAACAGTCAAAAAAGACAATCCTTTATTGTGAAATATTTCGGGGATGAAACAGGGGATGAAACGGAGGAAAATGTTCCTGACATTAATAAATATTTATCAGATTTACAGAGCGCCAATCCAAGAGCAAGGGCTGATGCGTGCAGGGCACTTGGTAATATTAAACTATGTGACTCTGTACCCTATCTTATAGAAACTCTTAAAGATGAAGATGAAAATGTCTGCCGTGCAGCAGGTTACGCCCTGTCACGTTATGAGGAAGCAGTAGATCCTTTAATTTCTCTGTTATATAATGCCGGTGAACATGAACTTCAAATGGCTATATGGATTTTAGGTGAATTAAAGGCCAGAAAAGCTCTCCCTGAGATCATAAATATGCTGGACCATGACTTACCCGATATAAGACAGAATGCTGCTTACGCTCTCGGCAATATAGCTGACAGTAATGCTATGGAACCTCTTGTAGAATGTATAATTAAAGACAATAATAAAGACGTAAGAATATATGCTGCAGAAGCTTTAAAAAAGATAGACAATAGCAAAAATGTTGAGAAGATTATAAAAGTTGCAAAATCTGATGATGAATTATTGAGAGAAAATATAATAAAAGCAGTATATCCCGGAGGGACATTACAGAGGTCTGATTACAGTTCTGACTGCAGAGAGGAAGAAATATTCCCTGAAGAAGAAGCTCTTAATGACAGGGATCCTGATATGAGAAAAGATGCCGTGCTGGTTATGACAGAAAAATATAAGGCCAGAGCTCTTCCAAGTATCATAACAAAACTCGGTGATCCAGATGAAACAGTAAGAGATGCCACAATAAGAGCCGTTGTTGAAATAAATGACCCGGTAGTAGTCGATAACCTTATAGAATGTTTAAGAGATCCTTCTCCTCTTGTTCAACAGCGTGCAGCGTGGGCTCTCGGGGAATTTAAAGATAAAAAATCACTGAGCGGATTACTTGGCCTTCTCGGAAGCAGGGATGGAGCAGTAAGAGCCACAGCAGCCTATGCACTTGGTAATCTGGAGGATGAAAGAGCTGTTGAGTATTTATGTAATACCATGTTAAATGACGTAGACCATGATGTAAGAAAATACTCGGCAGAATCTCTCGGTCAGATAGGTGATAAAAGAGCTTCCAATTCATTACTTCTGGCTCTAAAAAAAGAACAGGATATTGAGACCCGTAAAATCATATCAAAGGTATTCAGTTCACTGAAATTTAAAAAATAAGTCAGTATTTAGATGACAGAGACTAAGTACCGTAACAGGTAAAAGGGTACCTGTAAAAAGCTTCTGCCTGGCAGGCTCTGGAGAAGAAAAATTAGTTTTTTATATAGTATTAAAAATTAAATAAGGGTTAATTTATTGTCTGTAAAACAAATGATATAAGGCAAATTATTTTTCTTTGTAAGAGCCTGTCAGGTAGAAGCTGATAAAATGGTTACGAATTTACCTGGTGCGGTACCAAATAAATATTATATAGAATCAGGAAATGGGAGGGGAACAGGAAATGTCAGAAAAATTTTGTGGCAAATGCGGAACAAGACATAATGGAACAGGAAAATTCTGTGGTGTCTGTGGCAGTCCTGTATCAGACTCTACCATAGATTCATCTCAATCTTTTGTACAGCCATACTCACCTTCGCTACCGGGAGCTTTTTTGAAGCCGAAAAGCCATTTAAAAATTAACCTTGAAGGAACCTTTAAAGGTGAAACCTATAAGATAATAGGCAGAATAAAATATTCTGTTTATGACAGAGAAGATAAAAGGAACTACCTCTGGGATGAATGGCTTTTAATTTCTCAGTACGGCCGTCAGCTGTGGCTTTCGGAAGATGAGTGGAAATTTCAACTTGCAAGTGCTTTCACCCCTAAAACACCTTTCGATCCGAACAGTGCTCCAAGCCCTGTCATGCTTGACGACCAGCCAAGATATATACTGGAAAAAGGAAATGCCAGAATAGAGCACTATGAAGGAGAATTGAATTATAAGCCTGAGACAGGGGAAGAAGTAAACTTTCTGGATCTCTCAGGCGGATACAGTGTAGAATGGAACGAAGAAGAAATAAAATTCTTCAAAAGTGATGAACTCGTCGTAGAAGAAGTGTATAAAGCCTTCAATCTGGATCTCAAATTAATTCCGGTAGAAGCATATCAAAATAAAGTTCAATATGAAGATGAAGACGAAGAAATACCAAAATCAATAGATATAAGAGATGATAACAGCTTTTATCATTATGATGCAGAAATGCTTCTAAAAAAACAGACCGCTTACAACAAGAAAAATGTTCCTTTCATACTGTTAGTCTGTGGAATTTTACTGATATTCTTTTCAATTTATTGTATGCAGACAGGGAAAAAAGTTTTCACTGCCAGGGTAGCGCCTATAGAGTGTAAAGATGGGAAAATAATAGGTCCTTTTAAATTAACAAAAGCAGGTACCATCCATGTTGTAACGGCTGAAGGCAGTATTGCTCCAAATAATATTTTCTATGATGTTACTATGGAACTGATAGATGAAGAAGATCCCGATTCAGATATACCATTATGGGGAAAAGAAGATGAATTCTGGGGAGAAAATGGTGTAGAAATTGATGAAGGTCAGAGCTATCCATGGTCAGAAACCAGTGCATCCACTAAATCCTTTTTTCTTCTTTCAGAAGAAGGGGATTATTATTTAAGGGTTACTACAGAAGGAAATGAAACTGTCCTTTCACAGAGCGGCTCTATAGGAATAAATATTTATGAAGGAGTTATCCTTGGAAGATATTATTTCTGGGCAGGTTTTCTGCTTATTTTAATAGTAATATTTATATTTTAAATCGTAATGTGTAACGGGAGAATTATTTTCATTCCTGATTGTGACTTATAGTCAGTCATAGCTGACTGATAAAATTTATACAGAAAGGGGAATTATTTTGGATAAAGTTTACAGTACACTGATGAGTTATCTTTTAAGTATAGGCTGGGGAGTAATAGGAGCTCTTACAATGAGCATATCTCTTGGACTTCTTATAAAAATATTCGACTGGATGACTCCTATAGACGAATGGAAAGAAATAGAAAAAGGTAATGTCTGTGTGGCTATAATACTTGCTGCAGTAATACTTGCTTTTGGTATTGTAATAGGATGTGCAATTCACGGTTCATAGGAGAAGTATTATGAAACAATTAATATATTTCATTGTTTGCCTGATTTTTTTATGCAGTTCACTGCCATTACAGGCAGGAAATGCCGAAGCCAGTAAAGCCCTTGCCTTTGGCAAGCAACAGTTTAACAGCGGAAATTATGAAAAAGCCAAAGAATTTTTTGCTTCTGCAATAAATCTGGATCCATCTCTCTGTGAGGCCTATGAATACAGAGCCAAAACTGCATCGAAAATAGGTACAACCTCTCTGGAAGCAGATATAACCTTCTATAGATCCCGTCTTTTAACAGTAAAAGAAAATACTTACACCATACATTTTGGTCTTGCCTGCACTCACCTGGGAAAAATGTCTCTCGATGCCAGATCAAAGGAAGAGGCACAAAAAGAACTGGCAAAAGTTATAGAAAAAGATAAAGACGGCCCCTTCGGAAAAAGAGCGGCAGAACTTCAGGCAGAATATAAGATACCCGGTGGGAAAATAGCGGAAAAATTAAACTCCGGTGAAATAATTAAAAACTACTGGAAAATTATCTCTTTTATGTTGCCGGGCATAGGTCTCCTGCTCATAATTCTTGCAATATTCAGTTTTACTTTTCCGAAAAATAGATTTAAAAGTACTTTTGCTGCAATAATTATAGCAATACTCGTTTATATTCTTGCTACAATTACTACTCTTACAGGATTCGGGCTCAGAGATTCTTATGGAAAATCCATAAGGACGGGAGCGTATTTTGTTGGTAGAGGAATCCATCCGGGGAAGTGAGTGAAGGGTGAAGAGTGAGACGTGAGACGTGAGACATGAAGGGAAAAAAATTTTATTAAATATTAATGGTCAACTCAGTAAAATCAATCAGGTAAACTAACTGTGGATAATATAAATGAAAATTCCTCGACAGAATCTTTAGAGAAAAATTCTGAAAGCAATATTTTATCTAAAGATTCTTCGGAGGAAAATATAAAACGTGAACATTTATTATTGCTAATATCTGTTTTTTTTATTTCTGTCTGTGGTATAAGCTATGAGCTTCTTTTCGGCACAATCTCTTCATATCTTATTGGAGATACAATATTTCAATTCTCCATAACCATAGGAGTATTTATGAGTGCCATGGGGCTCGGCTCCTATCTTTCCAGATATATAGAACATAATTTGCTGGATAATTTTATCGCCATAGAAATCTGGATTGCCATATCAGGAGGTTTTTCTGCTTTTGTTCTCTTTTTTGCCTTTGCCTATACAGAGGTTTATTCTTTTTTCATGTATGGCCTTCTGATAATAGTAGGTTCTCTTATTGGTATTGAAATACCTATTATAACGAGAATAATACAGGAATATGGAACACTTAAACTAACCCTTGCACGGGTGCTGTCTCTTGATTATCTCGGAGCTCTTGCAGCGTCAATAGGGTTTCCCCTGTTATTTCTACCCCATTTTGGACTCATGGAATCAGCTTTTTTCTTCGGATTATTAAATATAGCAGTTACTGCAGCAAATATAATATATTTTTATAAAAAACTTCTCTGGAGAAACACACTTATTATATGGACAACCATATCAGGTATCCTGCTTATAACAGGACTTATTTTTTCTTTTAAAATAATATCTTTTGCCGAAAGTGCACTTTATGAAGAAGATATCATATATGTGATGCAGACAAAATATCAGAGAATAGTTCTTACAAAGTGGAAAGAAGAAGTCAATCTGTTTCTTGACGGAAATCTGCAGTTCTGTTCCCTTGATGAATACCGTTACCATGAGACACTGGTTCATCCTGCAATGACCCTGGCACCTTCAATGGAAAACATACTTGTCCTCGGTGGTGGAGACGGCCTTGCTCTGAGAGAGATATTAAAATACAGTGATGTAAAAAAGATAAAACTTGTAGATATAGATCCTGACATGGTAAAATTATGTTCTACTTATTCAATTATAGCTTCTCTTAATAAAAATTCTTTTAAAGACCCGAAGGTAGAGTATATTCCTCAGGATGCATGGACATTTATGAAAAATACAGATGAAAAATTTGATGTAATAATTGTAGATCTTCCTGATCCCGGTAATGAAAAACTATCAAAACTTTATAGTACAACATTTTATCAGATAACAGGTCACCACCTCTCAAGAGGCGGTATTATGGTAGTTCAGAGCACTTCAACCTTTTTCTCTGTAAATACCTTCTGGTGCATATATAATACAATAGAACATGCAGGATTCAATGTTAAACCCATCCATACCCTTGTGCCAAGCTTCGGTGACTGGGGTTTCGTCATTGCTTCGAATGAGCTATTTGACATAAACAGATGTAAAGTAAAAGTACCGGTAAAATATCTAAATGAAGAAACAATAAAAAGTCTTTTTGTATTCAGCGAAGATATGAAATGGCGGGAGACCCAGGTAAATACACTTGATAACAGTATAATTACCTATTATTATAATGAAGACTGGTCTAAATGGCAGGAAAATGAGCAGTGAACAGTGAACATTACACTGATAACCGGTCACTGATAACCGGTCACTGAAAAAAGGAGGGACTATTATGGACGTGCAGATAAGAGAACTGGATTGTCCGGCTTGCGGCGGAGTACTGAAACTCACAAGTGTATATGTAAGAAGCACAGTATGCCCTTACTGTGATCAAACGCTTTATATTGAAGATTTCGGTCTGAGTGTGGCAGGTAAATATCCGAAACTTGCCGATTATCCCAGCAGATTTGCTATAGGAGTTAAAGGGAAAATTAAAGGAAAAAACTTTGACGTTGTAGGGAGAGTACGTTACAGAGGAGAAGATTGTTTCTGGGATGAATGGTATCTTACCTTTGAAGACGGAAAACCGGGATGGTTAACTGAAGAAGAAGGAGAATGCGCCCTCTTCAACAAAGAAAAAATTAAAACATCTGTACCTGACAGAGGTCAATTAAAAGTAGGAAAAACAGTAGATATAAATAACTATAAAGTATTTGTAACGGAAACAGGAGATGTCTCCATAGAAGGGGGAGAAGGACAACTTTTCTTTGTAGTAAAACCGGGAACAGAGTTAATTCATATAGATGGTAATGCCGGGGGGAAACTGGTATCTATAGAATTTTACGAAAAAGAAATAGAATTTCATATAGGAGAAAGCCTTGATTACGAAGATATAGTTATTACCAGATGAATATTTTAGATATCCTGACATCAGGTCTGCAGGAAGAAAAACTCAACTTTCATATAAAAATTATCCTTATGAATTGCTATAATTCAATATGTGAGATATAATATTGGATATATTTTTTTCATGTAATTATTATATATAAATTATGTGTTTCATAAAAATAATATAACCAGTCAGATGGAGGAATTATAATGGCTATAGTTAATATGTTAAAATTCAATAAACATTCGGGAGCCATGTTAAGTGATGAAGAATATATAGATGTAAGATGGCGAAGATGTTTTTATCTTGATAGTATTCATTCGTTATTATCAGGTGAAAGTGCTGATCTGCTTAAAATGGAAGCTGTGTACGGAGGAGTCGGAAATCCTTCGGTACATTATGAAGTAATAAATAAGGTTCAGAAGCAAATAGATACAATAGTTTCAGGTCCGGAAGGGAAAGAAAAAATAAAAACAGCAGGTGATATAGGAAATATAACCCTCTCATCCGTTCATAGCCTTACAAGAAGAAAAGTTGACGATATTCTGAAATTACTCTACGGTTTTACTACAGATGATTTTAACCAGGGCTATGTAGAAATTGAAGGCAAAAAAATAGATATAAAACAGGATACTATAAAAGATGATGCAAGAAAAATAATCTCTTTCAAAGATAAAAGGGATTGCTTAAAACCGGTATTTGAAAATAAAGTATGTCTGATGGCCTATGACAGAGAATACGGTCTTAATACTTACTGCATAAAGGCAGACATAGGAGTCCTTTCCCTGGTTTCAGGAGGATTTGAAACACTTGGTAAAGGCGTATACGGAGCAGGAAGGGCTTTCGGGAATTATTTCAAAGATAAATATCTGTCTCAGAGAAGAGACGGAATGGACAGAGTTGAAGGTATGTGCCTTTTAATAGCTTCTGCCATAGAAGCAAGAGACTATTACCTGGGAGTCGGCGGATATTTCAATATTATTTATCTTGACGGAGAAAAAGAGAGTCACAGTGAAAGATATAAAGAAATATGTCATCACAGGGTAAAACTGGCCACTGAAATTGTCACAGGATTTCTTAATAATGAATTAAATAAGGACAAAACCTATGAAATGCTCAACGATCTGATCTTTGATGAAAAGGCAGAGGAAGCTGTAGAAGAGAACATGTGGCACTATGCTAAAAATCACAGAAGATTGGAACTGTTATTAAGAGGTTATAAAGATGTTGCTCTGGAAGAAAGTGTGATTTCTTAGAGAGGAAACTATGTAGAATCTTCCCGGTTTATTTTACAGGTAAAGGTGGATAATACCGGGAACAAACATATTTCCTCAAGTGACGCGCAACGCAGTCACATTTTTATATAAATCAGTAAAGAAAGAGAGCGAATTTAACATATATGACATCAATAAATGCAATGAAATTTAATGATTATTCCGGTATTATGATGTGTGACGAACAGCGGGGCTGGAATGAAGAAGATATGAAAATATATGTGTCAGACAAGATAAAACCATGTATTCCACCTGAGATTACAGAGAATACAGGTCTTGTTGCTGCTTATGGAAACACAGGAACATCAACGGTAGGAGATGAAATAAAATTTACTATCTTTAAAACTCTGAGAGAAGATTATCAGAAGTTTAAAGATAAATGCTCCAGGGTTCCGAAACAATATAAAACAATAGAAGAGCTTTCAGTTACGGTCTTCGATATTATCAGAAATATGAAAAGAAATCATATAGACCAGCAGCTTAAAGGGAAGTTTGGTTTTGATGCTCTTGATTATCTCAAAGGTTCTTATGAAGAAAATGGGAAAAAAGTCGAAATAAAAGATAAAGATACAATAAGCCAGGTACATAACCTTATTACCTGGAAAGATCGTGGTGGAGATGTAAAACCGATATTTTTAAATGCCGGCCTTCTTGCAGGTTATGATAATAAAGAAGGGTTCCGTATATTTCATTTTTCTTTAATACAGTTCTTCCGGGAAGCAGTTCAGGTTATATATCTTGCAGACGGTTCTGGATATGATACAGTCAATCTTCTTCTCTCAGATTATACATCACATAAATCCTTACCTGAAAGACGTGGCAATATTGATCGTGTAGAAGGCTCTATGGAACTACTTTCTGCACTGAACACGGCATCAAGAAGAAACGTTGGTATAGGAGGCTATTATAATATAATATTATTTAACGGCAGAGCAGATTACAGGGAAAGAATGGTAGAAATCCATGATCACAGATCAAAACTTGCATCGGAAATCATGTATGCAAAGGATAATAATTTAATCTCCTATGATACTGCCTATGGCCTTATTGATAAAATCTTATTTAAAAATGAATCCTTTGAAGAGGTTAACTCACTGCTGGAAAAAAATAGTTCCAATCCGGTTAAACTCAAGAGAATATTAAGAGGTTATAAAAAATAAATTTGACAGGGATTTTCAGGATTACGAGATTATCAGGATGATAAATAGGATTACTCTACGTGGAGCACTATTATCACGATAATCCTTTAATCCTAATTAATCCAGGTCGGGAAGGAGTTTTATCATATTATTTTTATGAACTTATCCAATCAAACCGGCGAATATATAACAAAAGAATTTGATCTATCCGAAACAGGTATTGAAAGTATTATTGATTTATTAAATAAACAACAACTTACCGGACTGTTGACAGTAGAAGATGACAGAGAGAAAGGGGAAATTTATCTTCACCACGGTAATATTATCCATGCAAAACTCGGTGACATGGAAGGAGAAAGAGCTATTTTATCTTTTCTTGCATGGCTTAATGGCAGAGGGAAATTTATAGAGTCCGGAGAGTCAGAAAAATTCAAAAAAAATGTTACCTATGATACTCCATTTTTAATAGAAACCATGAAGAAAGAACTTGCAGAAATTTCAAAAATGAAGGATTTAATTTATTCACTGGATCTTGTATTTGAAGTTATAAATACAGGTAAACCTATGTATATAAAAACAGCTGAACTGACAGTTCTTCCATGGGTTGACGGGAAAACCTCTATAAGAGAAATAGGACAGGTAATGGGAAGAGAATATACAGGCGTAATCAAGTCTATATATAAATTATACAAAGAAAATATCATATGTAAGCGTTAGTGAAGACTGTTATGTTTCCATAAGAACCTGTAGAAAAACTTTCTTCTCAGCACATAATATCTTAAAAAGGAAAATAGAAAAATTTCTAGAATCTAGAAGAATCCTTCAATTTTTTCTTTAAGAGAGTGAAATTTATGTCTGAAATGTTAAATGCAGGATGTATACTCTGTGACAGATATGAAATCAGAGATTTAATAGTATGTGACGAGAAAGAAGTCCATTATCTGGTCGAAGATCTTGACCCGCCACATGAACAGCTCACACTCAAAGAATTTATTCCTCATTCGGAGAAAGAAATTGAAGGAAATGAATTATTCTGGAAGAGATTAGCTACACTTTCGGAAGTAAGACATCCGAACCTGATAAAAATCTACGAATATTTTACGGAAATACCTGAAGGAAAATCCGAAAAAAGACATTATGTAACTATGGAATATATAAAAGGCAGAACACTTCAGGATATATTCCAGACTGATTTACATGAAGAACCTCTACCGATTAAAGTACTGATGAAACATATGATCAAGGTATGCGGAGCCATGAAATATTTAAACACACAGCATACCGAGCCAGTTTCTTTCGGTGTTTTAAAACCAAAATACATTATGTTAACACCGGACAGACAGATTAAACTGTTTAATTATGGTCTTGGCAATCTCTTAAGGACAGGTTCGTGCAGTAAAACGCCGGGGTTCAGTCCCATAGAACAGATTGGCAAGGGGATAATGAATGAAAAAACAGATGTTTACAGCCTCAGTGCCACTATGTATTATCTCCTTACAGGCAGAAATCCTGAAAAATATCCGGGAGCTTTCTCACAGGTTTCACATTATAACAAAGAGGCTTCGCCGGAACTGAATGAATTCATAGCAAGAGGTCTTTCACCCAGACAGGAGGACAGGCCGGGATTACAGGAAATTTCTAATTTTCTGCTCCAGTTTTCTATGGGTAAGAGACCAAAATCTATTTTTGCTATATCACCCGGGAAATCTCCGCAGACTAAAGTAGCTCCCACACCTGATAAAGTTGATAAATTTGTAACAAATATTAAAGAAAAATTAAGTAAAAAAAGCTTTTCTTTTTCCAGAACTTCTCCACCTCCACAGGAAGAAGTAAAAATAGATACACTTTCCGACTTTTCTGCTCATATAGCAGAACCATCGGAAGCACTACCTGAAGCAAAACCTGTTGATATATTTACATTATCAGACGAAAAACCTGTGAGTCCTGCCCTTGAAAAATCTGTTTCTTATGATGAAGAAAGCTCTGATGATACAGATCTTAAAGGTAAATTCCACAGTGCTCCCAAGAGAGGGACCAGGAGATTTGATGTTAAACAGTATATGGCAGCAGCAGAAGCACTTAAAATAAAAAAAGTGGAAGACACGGATACCTCATCCAGTCCTGAGATGGCAGCTCAAAAGGCAAAGGAATCCAGAGAAAAAAGTGCCGAGTTATTTGCAAAATTAACATCCAAATTACCTCCCACAAAAGCTCCTCCCTCTGGTATTATAAAAACTCCTCCAGTAGAAGAAAAGAAAAAAGAACTGGAAGAAAAACCAGTAGAAGAAAAGAAAAAAGAACCGGAAGAAAAACCTCCTGAAGAAAGTAAAAGTGGAACAAGTCTTGCACAGAAACTGGCCCAGAAATATGCAAAGAAAAAACAGGATGAAAAAGATCAGGAAACACCATCAGGAGAACCACTTCTGCCACAACCGGCAAAAAAATTACCTCCTCCAAGAGGCCTTGCAGCAGACTGGAGAGAACAAAAACAATCTCTATGTCAGAGTAAACCGGATACAGCTCCACTGCTTCCACCGCTTCAGGAAGGAACATCCATTAAAGATAGATATGAAATTGCAGAAATTATCCATAAGGATTACTCCGGCGCAGTTTATATGGTACTCGATACGAGTGAACAGGATAATACGGAAGGACAGGAAGTTTCAAAAATTATTAAAGAAATACAGTATAAACCACCGAAAGAGAATCCGAGACTCGGAGAAAGAGTTATTTCCAATTTTGTTAAACTTGGTGGTAAATTAAAAAATTTAAATCATCAAAACCTGATTAAAATAACAGATTATTTCTTCAATTATTCCGGTGACAGAAGTATTATAAGGCTTTTTATTGTTATGGAACAGGTGGAAGGTTATACTCTGGAAGAGATAATAAAAAGCCATCTGGAAAAACAGAGCCGTATGCCTTCTACAACAGTTTTTGCAATATTAACAAAAGTCTGTGAAGCTATTTATTATCTGCACAGCCAGAAGCCTCCCATCGTAGCAGGTGATCTCAATCCCAGAAATATACTGATCTCTTACAACGGAGAAGTAAAATTTATAAATTACGGATTAAGAGAAATCTTTCTTGTTGAACAGGAACTGGTGTTTCCAATGTACGGAACTATAGGCTATTTTGCCCCTGAACAAACAGGAGTTGATATAACCAATACAAAAGCCGATGTTTTTGCACTGGGCTCTACTATTTATTATTTATTAACAGGCGTTAACCCGGAAAAACAGCCCTATGAATTCAGTCCTGTAAGAAAACTCAATCCTTATATATCGAGTAATGTTGAAGCAATAGTAGATTTATGTGTCAAAATAAACCCTGCCGAAAGAGGAGATATTAAAGTAATAAGAGAAAGAATGAATAAAATCACCATGGTTGAGCTTGACTCTTCACTGCTTGAAAAGCAGAAGGAAATGCAGGATAAGAGAAAAGCCTCTATGGAAGAAATAGGAAATATTACCCCTCTGAGTGTGGAACTCGGGAAATTATTCCTGAAATATGGGCTTATAGCGGCAGTTATTGTATGTATTCTAACAGGTGGATATTTTGGTTACAATTATTATAAAAATATCCCTGCAAAAGGCAAAAAAATATATATTTCTATGAGTTCTGATAAAATACTCTCTATACTGGATATAAATAAAAATACAGTAAATCAAAAAATTAATTTAAGTTTTGAGAGTAATCTTGTCCTCGGTGCATTAAAGAAAAAACAGCTTTTTATTACAGATAAAGGCAGTAATGTATATATAATAGACACAACAAGCAATAAATCTTCAGGTAATTTTCTGGCTAAATTTGACAGTGGTATAAAAATTACCTTTATGCTTCTATCACCTGATGAAACGAAACTTTATCTTTTAAGCAACAGCAATAATAAATTTAAAGCCATAGATTTAACAACCAGATCAGAAATCGCCTCAAAAGACATACCGATAAATTCTTCAGGAGCAGCCCTTTCCCCTGACGGAAAATATTTTTATATTATAAACACCAATGAAAAAAACAGTTCTCTTACGACTATTGATACAGATACCTTCACCACAAAAGGAGGAATTCCGATAAAAGAAGGGTCATGTGATATTGCTGCCAGTAATCAGAATGTATTTATAATCTATAATAAAACTGATGAAATATCCAAGATAGATGTCAGTACAGGCAAAGAAGACACAAAAAAAATATCTACCGGATCAGAACAACTCAATCCTGTTAAAATTATGGTCAGCTCAGATAATAAGGAATTATACCTTATCAATCAAAAAACTCAGGAAATTGCTTTCATACAGGTGTCGGACATGACATTAAAAGAACGTATTAAACTTCCCGGCTATCCTGTTGACTTCGTTATTAATCCCGGCGGTTATATATATATCTATATTACAGAACTTGGAAACCAGGGAAAAAGATATTATTCCATAGCCGTATTTGATAAAAATAATAAAAAAGTACTTGCCAAAATACCAATTCAAAATTATGCAGATAAGATAACCCTGGGGGAACATTAATCGTGACGCGAGGATAATAAACGTTCTAATAAAGGGTGAATGAAGGGTGACGGATAAATGAGCAGTGAGTAGTGAATAAAAAATTGTCCTTTTCTACTCACTGCTCACTGCTCACTACTCACTACAATTTCGCTTTTATAACCTTTGCCAGTCTTTTTATTCCTTCATATATCTCTTCATGTGTGGGGTATGAGAAATTCAATCTCATTGTATTCTGTCCCCGTCCGTCACAATGGAAAGCAGAACCTATAACAAAGGCAACATTCTGTTCAACTGCTTCATAAAATAGTTTGTCACAGTTTATATGTTCCGGTAACATAATCCACAGGAATAAACCTCCCTGTGGCCTGGTCCATCTGACCTCTTTCGGCATATATTCCTCAAGTGCCCTGAGCATTACATCTCTTTTCTTATGATATACACTCTTTACCTGTTCTATATGTTTTTCAAGTAACCCTCTGCGGCAGTATTCATAAGTTATAAGCTGTGTAAAAGCAGGTGTACACAGATCTACAGACTGTTTTGCAAATGCCAGTTTTCTTATAATATCAGTGTGGGCTATTACCCATCCGAGACGGAATCCGGGGACAAATATTTTGGAGAAGGTGTGAAGCATTACTACATTATTCGTATCATCAAGAGACATAAGAGAAGGTGGACTCTGTCCTTCAAACCTGAGTTCTCTGTAGGGAGTATCTTCTATAATAAGTACATCATATTTTTTGCTGAGTTCTATTACTTTCTTTCTTCTTTCCAGAGATAATGTTACTCCTGCAGGATTCTGAAAATCAGGAACAAGATAGATAAATTTATAGTGTTCTTCCGTACCTTTAAGCTGTTCAAGAGTTTCTTCCAGAACATCTACGAGAATACCGTCATGATCTGTAGGTATACCGTGCATATGAGCACCGTACCCCTGAAAAACCTGAAGTCCTCCTACATAACTCGGCAGTTCGACTATAACAGGGTCACTCGGATCAATAAAGACTTTTCCTATCAAATCAAGGCCCTGCTGGGATGAAACAGTTATGAGTATATTATCTTCATTGATGGTAAGGCCATCTTTTTCAGCAAGTTTTATAAGTTCTCTTTTTAACTGAGGCTCACCTTCCGTAGTACTGTACTGAAAAGCAGAATTTCCGAATTCATCAATAATTTTTGCACAAATATCCTTGATATCTTCCTTTGGGAACAGAGTGGGATCAGGAAGTCCTCCTGCAAAAGAAATCATTTCAGGTTTGTTAGTAAGCTTTAATAATTCTCTTATAACTGATTTCTTTATCCTTCTTGCATGGATACCATAGTTTTTAACAAGATCTATCATAATAGTAACTCCCCTTCAATTAAAATTAGACATAATAACAGGAGTCAGACTTCAAGATTCAGAAACATATGGATCAATTCTGAAGTCACACTCCTTTACTATAAATATATAAATTCCATTTTGAATGATAAAAATCCTTTTAAAATGTCACTAAAAATCATCCAGATTTTTCATTTTCTATGTAAATAATTGAGGCTCGAAGCTTTAGAGAAAATTTTTATCATGACCTTCCAATAACTGTTACGACTATCTTTACAGCTTTCAGCAATTTTTCAACGGTCACGTTATTCTTCCCCTTTGATAATTTCGGGAGATGAATAAAACCATATGTTACAGGCAGATTATTTCTAGCTATATAATGAAGTGTCGAATACATAACATGGTTACATACAAAGGTGCCGCAGAAATTGGATATACCTGCTTTTATCTTATATCTGTGAAGATTGTTCAGTATATCAGTAACAGGAATAGTAGAACTATAGGCATGAGGGCCGTTTTCCGCTATTACAAGACCTCTTCTCTGTATTTTTTTATTATCTTTAGTCTTTGCATCGTCTATATTAAGGGCAAACCTTTCAAGAAAAACTTTTTTTCTTCCCCCTGCCAGGCCGAGGCTTATAACACTGTCAGGCCTTATTTCCTTTATTTTTTCTATGACCATATCAGAAGAAACTCCATAGACAGTAGGAAGGATGAGAGGGTAAATCTCTACCCCTTCTACAGACGTGGTATGAAGTTCTTTAACTACTTCCATGGAAGGGTTGATTTTCATTTTATCAAAAGGATCAAAGCCACTTATTATAATTTTTTTCATACATTCGGCTGTGTCTTCATGTAAACCTTTGTGAAAACCTTATTCTATAGTAAGTTTACAATCTTACACTCTCAAAAATTCCTTTCCTGTGAGATAGAAAATCACATAATCTTAAAGGGAATATAAAGGGTGGCTTTTATCGCGCTGTCTGCTTTATTGTTTACGGTCCATATTTCAGGAGTCTTTTCCACAGATTTACCTGCCCCCAGTCCTTCATAGATAAGTTTTAGATTGATATAAGAAATTCCAAGAACTTCTTTTGAATAGACAAAGTTTCTTTCTTTATAGAGATCATTTACAGATTGAAGACTATCTTTTTTTGTCGCTACAAGTTCCTCTATTCTGTTTCTGGCTTTACCCATACCGAGGATGATAAAATGATCGGTACAGGCATAGGAAATACTGCCGTCAGGGGCAGTAATGATACTCACTCCTTTAAACTGAGGAGGAGGGGCAAGTAAAGATATGAGACTGTCGGCACCGGCAATGAGACTTTCAAGGCGTGAATTCTGATTTACTCCTACCATGACAACGAGTCCCTCTAAAAGCTTCTGAGGTTTTGTAAAGAGAGCCCTGACGAATTCCGCTGAATTTCTGGAAGGATAACTCAGGGCAAGTTCTCCCGTAAGGGAAGCAAATATATCTCTTTCCAGGTTAAGACTCAACCTGCTTTCTACAAGATTTTCCAGATTATCTTTCACTCCGGGGATTAAATTCTCTGTAAGGCCTGTATATACGTCAAACAATTCGACTATATTAGTAATAACTATAAGATTTGTAGTGCTGTCTTTCGCAAAAAAAGTCGGACTCAAAGGTTCCTTTGCTGTCTGTGAGAAATATTTCACCGCCACGGGATTTGTTATATTTTCTTCCGGAACCATCAGAGTTTCCAGTGAAAGCCCTTTCTCTGAGAGTGCCAGGGAGGCGCCCATAATTTTTACTGATTTAAAAAATTGAACAAAATTAGAATCCTGCGACATCTTTGAAATATTACAAAATTCGTCTCTTAAATAATTTAAATTGACATAAGCAAATCCTACTGTATCTTTAGATATCTTCTTTCGATAAAGCTGAAATTTTTCATCTGTCAATATAGATTTATGTTTTTTCTGAACCGTATCAAGAGACAGAAGGAGTTTATCAGGTGTGGTTGCCATAAGAACAAAGTCCCTGTAAAAAACATAAGAAAAATTACTGGTAACAAATATTTTATGACCGTTCATTTCCTGTTCTGTTGCTCCGTATTGAGCCTGAACCTTATTAAAAAATTCATCCACTTTTTCTCTGTTTTTTATGCGAAAAGCACCCAGTGTATGGATTTTATCTACAGGGTTATTAAGCCTGAGCATTTTTACTGCAAGATTAGCTCCCATATTAAACCCTGCCACTGCCATTTCCGGGTCAACATAGGGCAGGAAATCTGCCGTTATATTAATACCCTGCCGGGGTTCTCTGAAAAAGACCGTTACCATAAGTCTATCAATGGTTGCATATACGCCTTTCTCCGTATCAGGGTTTTCATGGATTTTTTTATACTGTTCCGCAAATATTACCTTTTTTATACCGGGTTCAACCTGTATTTTCACAATCATCTGAGCTTCTTCGGGCATAAAGGAAAGTTCCTGAAGATTTGCCATTGTTGAAAGGTAAAATATAACAGCTCCCAGGCAGAGAATAACACCGAGTAAAAAAGATATTATATAAACACTGTAAGATTTTGTCCGGGATTTATCTGAAGCATCATCGTCAGTATCGTCGCTGTCGAGTAAATCTTCTTCTTCGTCATTATCATTGAGATTGATTTCGTCATCATAGGACATAAGTAGTCACCTCTGTTTGTTTCGTGATGCGTGACGCGTGATGCGTCATGCGGGGATTATTTTATAAACAGACCTGCAAAATTCAGGCCTTATTTCTCTGAAAATTCTCTAGGTATCAGGTAAAAACCTTTTTATATGAGAAATAATTTTGGTGAGCAGTGAATCGTGAGGCGTAAAAAAAAGGCGGTAATTGATTTTTAGACATTGTATGTTATAATTTTTGTATAAATCAGGAGAAAGGTCAGATGATATTTTGAATAAAACCTGTCAGCCAACTGGCTGTTAAATATACGTTATAACAATCCTCCAGAACTGTTCACAAAAAAATCTCTAAAACACAATATTTTCAAAAATTATTCGTTATATATAAAGGCAGAAATCTGATAAACAGGAGAAGGAGATGACTCACCTATCAGATGAGGAATTAATAGAAATATATAAAAAATCCGGCAATAATGAAGCCTTTGAAACCATTCTGACCCGTTATAAAAATTCTCTTTTCTCCTTTCTCATAAGAATGGTATCAGACAAAACAGTGGCAGAAGATCTCTTTCAGGAGGTTTTTTTCAGGGTCATAAAATCCCTGCCTGACTATAAATCAAAAGATAAATTTAAAAGCTGGATTTTTCGTATAGCAAATAATCTTGCCATAGATCATCTGAGAAGTATAAAAAGAAGGAAAACCTCTTCCATAGAAGAGGAAATCTTTGAAGAGAAAGGAAAATCCATTAAAGTGGAAGACACATTAAAATCTGCTTCTCACGGCCCTGAGAAAATTTTAGAACATAAGGAATTGCAGCATATACTGAAAAACTCCATAGAAAGTCTTACAGAAGAACAGAAAGAAATATTTCTTCTGAGACATGAAAGTAAAATGTCCTTTAAAGAAATAGCGGACTTACTGAAATGCCCTTTAAATACAGCTCTCGGCAGGATGCACTGTGCCATGAAAAAATTAAAGGAAAAACTCACAGAAGAACTGGAGGTCTAGACTATGACATGTAAAGAATTTGAAGAAAATTATATACTTATGATCTATGAAGAATTAAATAAAAATGAAATATCGGCCTGTAAGGAACATATGTCTTCATGCCGGCACTGCAGAAATCTCTTTGAAGAAACGAAAGAAACAAAATCTATTTTTGAACATATGGAAAGACCGGAACCGCCTGACCATCTTCTGAATAAAGTAAGGGAATATGCAGGAAGACACCGGGTTTGCAACGGAAATTCAGCCAGAGAATATATAAAAAATATTCTTAATCTTCTGCTGTACAGTCAGAGAAGACTGGTTTTTGCCTCTATTTTGCTGTTTATAATAGGAATTACCTGCCTTATAAATTATATTCCTCTCAGACATAATACGATAGAGAATAATATAACAGCCCTTTGCGAAGAAAAAAAACTGGATAAAGACATAAAAAATATTGAAGTCAACACTGCTTCTTTCTCCGATAACTATTATTCTTTCGGTCTTGAAAAGCAAAAAAGTACATGGGATGTATCTTCTATAGACAGTAAAATGACGGCCATGGAAAGAGAGGTAAAAAAATTAAAGAAAGAATGTGAGAGTTTTTAGATAGCCCGGCATAAGGGTCTATAAAATTTAAACAAAGGAGTAGTAAAATGAAAAATTTCTCTGTAATCCTGTTAATCCTGATTTGCCTGTGTTTATTTCAGACAGACACATTTGCCATGGAAGGAGATTTATATACCGTTGATATAGCCCAGGCTCCTGTACCCGGAGGCCATCCCGGCCCTCCGCCTGTTTTAAATGAAAGACAGAAATCTGAAGTTATTTCATTTATTCAGAAATATATGCCTTCTAATTACGAAATGCTGAGAGAAATAAAAGAAGCAGACCCGGGCCGGTATAATCAGATCCTTCTGGAAAATTACAGAATTATGACAGAACTTAAAGAACTGGCAAAAATTGATACGGAAGCATATAAGGATTCTTTAAAGGCCATAAAGCTGGAAGATGAAAGCATAAGACTTGCAAAGCAATACAGAAAAGCCACGGGAGAAGATGAAAAAGGACAGATTACAAAAAAACTGAAAACAATATTGAATGAACTTTTTGATCTGAGAGAAAAGGAAAGAGCAAGAAGAATAAAACAACTGGAACAGGAACTTACCCGTCTTAAAGAAAGTCTCAATAGCAGGAAAAAAAATAAAGATACAATAGTTCAGCAGAGGATAGATGAACTCACAGGTAAAAAAGAAAATTTACAATGGTAAGTGACAGATTCTTTTTCCAGTTTATGTAAAATTACCTGTCGTGAAAAAACACTATCCTCTAAAACTATTCTCCTGTTTCTTATTGACTTTTCACATATCCTGCTATTAAAATAGATACAGAGAGTAATCAGGTTACTTTATAACTTTTCATAAATAATTTACAGGAAGTTATGAAAGTGACTACAAAATGAGAATGGAGGATAATTTTATGAAAGAAGGCTCTGACCCGACGACAGAAAAATCTCCTCCCCCTGCAACCTCCCCTGCAAATCCTGCCACTGAAGAATCAAATTCCACCTCATCATGCCCCAAGTGTAAATTTGACCTCGGTGAAAAATCTTTTGAAAGATATCTGAATGTATGCCCGGAATGTAATTTTCATATGCCTGTATCTGCCAATGAACGATTAAAATTACTTGTAGATCCCGGTACATTTAAAGAATGGGATAAAAATTTAACATCTGTAGATCCCCTTCACTTTGTTGACAAGAAAACCTATCTTGAAAGACTGAAAGAAGCAACTCAGAAAACCGGTATGAGGGATGCAGTTATCGTAGGAACAGGAAAAATCGATGGAACGGAAGCAGTGTTCTGTGTACTTGATTTTGAATTTATGGGTGGCACTATGGGATCGGTAGTAGGAGAAAAGGTGTCAAATGCATTTTTAAGAGCCATTAAAAGGAAACTCCCTGTTATCAGTGTAGTTTCAAGTGGCGGAGCCAGGATGCAGGAAGGTATGCTTTCATTGATGCAGATGGCAAAAACCGCTTCTGCAGTGGCAAGATTCCACAAAGCAGGACTTCCCTATATATCTGTGCAGACAAACCCAACAACAGGCGGTATTGCTGCAAGTTTTTCTTCCCTGGGAGATGTAATTATTGCAGAGCCTAAAGCACTGGTCGGCTTTGCAGGACCAAGGGTTATAGAACAGACTATAGGAGAAAAATTGCCTCCCGAATCCCATACTGCAGAATTCCTTATGGATCATGGTATGATTGACAAAATAGTGGAGAGAAAAAATCTGAAACTCAGGATTTCTCATCTGATAAAACATCTTACCAGACAGGGACAGGTAAAATTTCCAAGGCTAAGACCTCCTCAGAATCAGCCCCTGAAACATATAGATCCATGGGAAGCAGTAGAAGCGGCAAGAAACCCGGAAAGACCTACATCTATTGATTATATTGAAAGAATATTTGCAAATTTCGTAGAATTCAAAGGAGACCGTTATTTTGGCGACGACCCTGCAGTAATTATCGGAGTAGGTGACCTGGAAGGTCAGACAGTTGCAATAATAGCACAGGAAAAGGGAAGAAATGAAGAAGAGAAAACATACAGACGTAAAGGAATGGCTATGCCTGAAGGTTACAGAAAAGCACAGAGAATGATGCATATGGCAGAAAAATTCCATATACCTCTTGTTACTTTTCTTGATACACCGGGAGCATTTCCAGGGTTTGAATCGGAAAAAAGAGGTATTGCCATGTCTCTTGCTCACTGTTTCAGTATAATGTCTACCCTTATGACTCCTACAGTGAGTATCGTTATAGGTGAAGGAGGGAGCGGAGGAGCTTCTGCTCTGTCAGTGGCTGACAGAGTTTTCATGCAGGAAAGGGCTATATTTTCCGTTATTTCTCCTGAAGGAGCAGCTTCCATACTTTACAGAGACGCAAAAAAAGCAAAAGATGTGGCACCATTTTTAAAGCTCACAGCTTTTGATTTATATAACCTGCAGATTATAGATAAAATTATCCCTGAAGCACAGGGAGGGGCACACTTTGATATACTTACTTCGGCACAGCTTATAAAGATTGAATTATTGAAAAATATTGAAGCTTTGAAGAGACATTCCATTAACAATCTTTTGAATGAAAGATATAAAAAGTTCAATCAAATGGGTGTAACAGGGGTATACTGGCAGGAATTGTTAAAAAATGAATTGCAGTTGGGAATAGAAAGACTGCAAAAAAGATTCAAAATAGGAAAGGAAGTCAGGTAATTTTACAATTTTTATTGAATTAATCAATATTTTTGGATATAATAATATTTATTTAAGAAAGGAGTAGAGTGACTCGATTTTTATATTTCAAATTATATTTACTAACAGGCATGACCGGAGCGGTCACAACCAAATATGAAAATGAATAGACAGTAAATAATAAGACGTCATCATTTTCATATAAAATAACTCACCTTGAAATTTCTCATATAAAAATTTTTGAGTTACTCAATATAAAATGGCTGAAAAACAAAAATTTAACTGTCCTAAATGTCATGAAAATACCCTTTATTCTTTTAACACACCGGAAGGGATAGATATTGATTTATGTGATTCCTGTAAAGGCATCTGGATGGATAAAGGTGAAGCTGCCACTTTTACCGAACTTGCAGATGATATACCGAAATTACAGGAAGTTCTCTCACAGGCAAAATACACAGAATATACATGTCCGAAATGTCAGGGCATATTACAGGAAATGAAATATGTACCTGAAGGCAATCTTGTTATCGATAGGTGCGATAAATGCGGCGGTATATGGCTTGATGCAGAAGAACTCTGGCAGATGGAAGATCTTGCTTCAAGAGTGGAAGACGCCAGGTCAAGAATAATGAGAGCCATAAAGGATATGCAGAATCAGGGTTATATAGCAATCAAGGATATAAAAGATTCACTTCCAAAAAAAAAAGACGATGAAGAAGAAGTAAAATAATCCAGTGACTGAACATTTCTTCATTCACATAGTAAACATAGTGACGCCTGTGGCGTGACATAATAAATTCTTATGTAAATCTTTATATTTCTTCTCCCAGGAAGAAAGGAGTATTCCCGTATATGTTGAGGAATTTTTTAATATTTTTATCTGATAATAAGCCTATCAGAAAAATGGTTACTTGTTTTCAAATTTCAAAGGATATGGCTTCCAGATTCGTTGCAGGGGAAACACTTGAAGAGGCAATACCAAGAGTTAAAGAGTTAAATAATATGGGCATGACTGCCACAATGGATCATCTAGGGGAACATGTGAAAGACAGAGCAGAGGCTGAAGCATCTGCAAATTCTTATCTTCACTTACTTGATACCATAAAAAAAGAAAACCTGAGAGCCCACGTATCTGTAAAACTTACTATGATGGGACTTGCCATAGACAGAAATTTCTGTATGGAAAATGTAGAGAGAATAATTAAACAGGCAAGAGAATATGAAATTTTTGTTCGTATAGATATGGAAGGTTCTGACTGTACACAGCCGACACTGGATGTATTTTATGCCCTCAGAGAAAAATATGAAAATGTAGGAATAGTTATACAGAGCTATCTTCACAGAACAGAAGATGATATTAAAGAACTTATAAAAAAGAAAGCTTTTGTAAGACTATGTAAAGGCGCCTATAAAGAACCGCTATCTATAGCTTTCCAGAACAAAAAAGATGTGGAAGGAAATTATTTGAAACTCATGGAAATGGTTATGGCCCCGGAAGTTCTTGCCACAGGTTATTACCCTGCCATAGCCACACATGACGTAAAAATGATAATAGGTACTAAAAGATATGTGAAAGAGAAAAAAATCAGACCTGATCAGTTTGAATTCCAGATGTTATATGGAGTAAGAAGGGATTTACAGAAAATACTGGTCAGAGAAGGTTATAATATGAGAATTTATGTACCCTATGGCACAGAATGGTATCCATATTATCTGAGAAGACTTGCAGAAAAAACTGATAATATAACATTTATATTGAGAAATCTTATGCTTGATTAATTACTGAGGTAAACTATGGAAGAACTTAACGCCCTGCAGGCGGGTTGTTTAAAGTTGATGGTTGAAGGTTGAGAGTTGAAATCAAACCTGAACTTTAAACTCTCAACCATATAATAGTTTAACCGGAATGAAAATTCCTATACCTTTAAAGTATTACCATCTGTTTACTCAGAAACGTCACGTTTGAACCGGGAAAGTTTACTGTAGAACGTAATGGATAAAACTATTCCGCAGATGCTTATAAAGGGCCAGTAATATTTAAAATCCAGAAAGGTATATTTAATTGCAGAAAAACATATGAATACTGATATAGACAGACAGATGAACAGGATACTGTAATATATTTCCCATATGGATTTTGTTAAATTTACAAGATGTATATAAATTATACCCCTCTCTTCTGAAGGGGTATAATTTATTTTTAATACCCCTTTTTCTTGATCGGGAATCTGAAAACCTTTAAAATAAAGCCATGCAGTTACAGGAATACTGAAAACTATTGACCAGAGCACATCTCCGGGATAATGAGCACCGAACATAACACGACCTGCTCCCATAGCTATACCATATGAAATTGAAAGAAGAAACATCGGTATAATAAAGAATGGTTTTTTTGTTCTGAGAGAAATAAAAGCAAGGGTAAGTAAAAACATAGCCGAAAAAGTATGACCTGAAGGAAAAGAGCCATGATTTAGAGCTTCATCAGCATTATAAGGACCAAAGGTAAGCATATGAGTGAATATTTCTTTGCCTTCCATAACATGATATGGCCTGGCTCTGCCAAAAAAACCTCTCAACAGACGGGATAAATTAAGTGTTTCTATAAGAGCGACGCCAAGCATAAAACCCGTGTATTTCCGGGTAAAAAAAAGTCTTTCCTGAAATCGTCTGTTAAAAGACAAAATATATAAAAAAAGCGCCATACCAATGGCTATATTTGAAAAATCCTGTCCGCCGAAGCCCTCTCCGTCAAAGATTGTTCTGTTCATAAAAATTCCGTAAAAAGGTTTTGTTTTCTGTTCAACCCAGTATTTTGCTATACTATAATCTCTATCCCAGAAATATACAGAGAAGTAAACGGCAATAAAAAGATAAGAGATAACTATCATTATTAAAGAAATTTTCTGTTTATTAATATGCATGTTTATTCTTTGAACATCAGGTCTGATGCAACCGCTCCCACCGACAGATAATAACGGAATATGGTATAGGAGTCAAGTATTACCCTGACAGCCATAACCGGGTAGTCACAAGGAAGTATAATAAATTATTTAGATAAACTGCCTCTACTTAATTTTCATCTAAAGCTTTATTTTATTCCATTAAAAATGAAATTTTCTATATATTTAAATTATACCAGAAAATTCTCTTTATATTAAGAATTTCCTTAATTATTTTTTGTTTCAGAAGAATATTCACATATTTTTCTGAGAAAGATAAAAATATGCGAGTAATTTTAAAATAATTATTGACAATTATAAATATTTCGTGGTAACATCAAAAAATATATAGACATAAGAGAATAATATTATAAAGGGAGGAGATATTTATGCCCCGACAGATAGGAGACATCAAGCTCTATAACTTAACGGAACTTTCCGAAGCTCTTCAGGTTACTCCCACTTCTTTAAGAACCTATATTCATCATGGAAAACTTAAAGGCAGAAAAGTTGGGAATAAATGGTATGTAACAGAGGACAACCTGAAAGATTTCTTAAATGGTATGACCTATAGTGGCGATAAAGAAAATAATAACGGTAATTAAGGATTTTTTGGTATTTTTTGTTTTCTATGCATTTATAATCTATCAACTAAAAGTTGATAAATTTTAATTAAAGGAGAGATATTATGTACAGAACCATAGGAGAGTTCATGGAGTATGTAAAGGCAAAGAATCCTGCCCAGCCGGAATTTCATCAGGCAGTTCACGAGGTAGTTCAGTCTATATGGCCCGTTCTTGAAGCAAGGCCTCACTACAAAGAAGCAAATATTCTTGAACGTATTGTTGAACCGGAAAGACAGATTATCTTTCGTGTCCCCTGGGTAGATGACAGAGGAAATGTCAGAGTAAACAGAGGTTTTCGTATTGAATTTAACAGTGCCATCGGCCCATATAAAGGTGGACTTCGTTTTCACCCCAGTGTAAATCTCGGAATACTGAAATTTCTCGGCTTTGAACAGATATTTAAAAACAGTCTTACAACCCTTCCTATGGGCGGAGGTAAGGGAGGATCAGATTTTGATCCAAAAGGCAAAAGTGATATGGAAGTCATGAAATTCTGCCAGTCCTTCATGAATGAACTATGGCGTCATATAGGTGCCAATACGGATGTACCTGCAGGTGACATAGGTGTTGGCGGACGTGAAATAGGTTTTCTCTACGGACAGTATAAGAAACTTAACAACACTGTTGACGGAACATTTACAGGTAAAGGTCTTAACTGGGGCGGAAGTCTGATAAGACCTGAAGCAACAGGTTACGGCTGTGTTTACTTTGCAGAGGAAATGCTTAAAACCCGCGGTGAGAGCTTTACCGGTAAAAAAGTAGCTATTTCAGGTTCAGGAAATGTTGCCCAGTATGCCGTACAAAAATGTCTCCAACTAGGTGCCATACCTGTCACATTATCGGATTCAAGCGGATGGATCTATGATAAAGAAGGTATAAATTTAGAGAAACTGGCCTATGTTCTTGATTTAAAGAACCACCGAAGAGGACGTATAAAGGAATATTCGGAGAAATTTAAAGGTGTGGAATATAATGAAAGCGGAAATGTATGGCACGTGCCATGTGAAGTAGCCCTTCCCTGTGCCACTCAGAATGAAGTAGACGGAGAAGATGCAAAGACCCTTATTAACAATGGCTGCTACTGTGTGTCAGAAGGTGCAAATATGCCTACAACACCTGATGGAGTAGAAGTATTTATTCATAATAAAACCCTTTATGGCCCCGGTAAAGCTGCAAATGCAGGCGGCGTAGCAGTTTCAGGTCTTGAAATGTGTCAGAACTCTATGAGACTGAAATGGAGCCGTGAAGAAGTAGATGCGAAGCTTCAGGGTATAATGAAATCCATTCATGAGACATGCTGGAATACAGCTCAGGAATTCGGCACTCCGGGGAATTATGTAAACGGAGCAAATATAGGCGGCTTCATTAAAGTTGCCGATGCAATGGTAGATCTCGGAGTAATTTAAATATTTTATTTATAAAAAACAGAGGCATTTCGTGCCTCTGTTTTTTATTTATTTGTAAGTGCAGATGTTACACATCGAAATCCTATATCATTATCATAATTGTCAGGACTGTAATTACCGCGGAAAGTAATTCTGCAGTAATAATAATTATCATCCCAGCTACCACCGCGTAAAATCTTTGTAACACCTGAGAATGGACCGTGAGGATTTTTTACCGGCTCTTCCATTACAGTGTAATATCCGTACCAGTCGGAACACCATTCAAGAACATTTCCTGCCATATCCATTACTCCATAGGGAGATGCTCCTTCCCGATAGGATCCGACAGGCTTTGTCTTTTTATCGAAACAATTATATTTATTGGCACATCTGCCACTGTCCCAGTTGCTTCCCCAGGGAAAGATTCTTATGTCTGTTCCTCTGGCTGCTTTTTCCCATTCAGCTTCTGTAGGTAATCTTTTATTCAGCCATTTTGCATAGGCAGAAGCACCGTACCATGTTACAAAGGTTACAGGATGGTTTTCATAGCCGGGAACTACTACAAAGGTGTTATTGACCTTCTTAATTCTGCATTCCCCTGATCTGTCATCTATATGAATCCATACATGTCCGTCATTACATGATTTACCCTTACTATTTAAAAAGTTACAGTATTGACCGTTTGTCACTTCATATTTATCTATCCAGTAAGAAGAAAGATATACTTTACGACATGGTTTTTCATCTGTTTCAGAACCGTTTCTGTCGCTTCCCATAAAGAACTCTCCTTCTTCGATAAAGATCATTTCTGTTTCATTAACTTTTTCGGGAGATGTGGAAACATAACCCATTTCCTGGAGACGGGCAAGTTTTTGCAGGGCATCTTCATAATCTTTTTTATTTTTCTGCGCTTTATAAAAATCTCTTGCTTTCGTAAAAGCCTCACATGCTTCCTGATATCGTGACAGTTTTTCATAGGAAAGACCGAGATTGTACCAGGCAACACTGTAATCAGGCTTAAAAGATATGGCTATTTTGTACTCTTTTATCGAAAGGGGATAATTCTTTTTCTTGAAATAAATCATACCGGCACAGTGATAACTTTTCGGGTTATGGGGATCCTTCTGTATAACCTCTCTTACAAGTTCAAGAGCCCAGTCAAGTTTATCAATTTTTATAAGTTCTACAGCCTGTTTAAGCAGATCGTCACTTTCAGATGCTTTCAGGATTATAGCCGGTGTTATTAACAGACTTAAAAGAATAACAGAAAATACAAATTTTTGCATAATAGCCTCCTAAATAGGTGAACAGCCATCAGTAAATGGCTATTCACCATTTACCGGAAACTATTCATAATGAAGTTCAAAATTTCCTTCTGAATTATTCGACTTTCCCTGAGTTCCCCCTGCAGGAATATTATCATAATGTAATTCAGAATTTACAGAGCAAGAACTTTTATCATTGTAATCCTGACGTTCATAATTGTAATCATTATAATAGGTCTGAGAATAATAATCACTCTGATAATAATTATTTGAAGCATAACCGAGATCTCTTTCTATAGAAGAGATATAGTTTTCCGCATCTTTCACAGTCTGTCCATTTATATTCAATGAGATAACCTCATTGAACCATTTTCTTGCTTCCATATAATTATTTGTGTCTAAACTTGAGATACCCTTATGTAAAAAACATCCTGCCAGACCTTCCTTTGCCTGGCTGTTATTCCCATCTATATGTAAAACCTTTCTGAAACAGATAGCCCCTTCATCATATTTCTGTTTTGAAATGTTTTTCTGTCCCTCTGTCATATAAATAGCAGCCATTGTTGAAACAATGAACGTTCTATCTCTTTCGGATGGCTTAAGAGAAAGAGCTTTCTTAAACCATTTTTCTGCCATTTTATATTCATGTAGTTTGTAATATGATGTTCCAATAGAGATATGGGAAGGAATATCAGAGGGGCACAGAGAGATAATCTGTTTATACACGGAAATAGCTTTATTATAATCTCGACCTTCAAAATATGAAGCACTCAGACTTTTCAGAGAAGATATATTATTTTTTTCTGCTTTCTCTGCTTCCTTTTTTACGTCACCGTCTGTTTTATCATTAATAGAAAGCTCAGGAACTTCTGTCTGTTCCACTGTCTGATTGACTGAAATTCTGACAGGTGTTTTTTCTGGAATGGGAGTTACGGAAGCTCTGTTATTCCAGTCCTTAAAATATTTACCTCCGATAATGGTGCATATGAATAAACATGCTATCACTGCACATAATGTTTTTACTTTATTAAATAAAATTTTTCCATTTTTCCTGCGATAAGGATAATGGGGTATATGCCTTTTTTTAGGAATTAAGGGAGTCACAGAAATCTTATTAGTTTCATATGCTTCTTTGCCGGGAACCAGTGCAAGGTCATCCTTTAAGTCTCTAAAGTTTCTGTATCGTCCTTCTTTTTTGGAAAGACTTTTCATGACTATTCTATTAAGTTCATCTGAAACATGGCTGTTAATATCTTTTACCGCCACAGGTTTCAGATCCATCGAAAATTTCCCAGTAAGCAGACAGTACATAATAACGCCGAGAGAATAAATATCATTTAACACATTGCTCTTTTCTGCCTTACCTGTTTTAGATATACCTGCATCTATTAATTTAAGTTCTTCATGATTTTTATCTACCATTATATTCCCCGGATTTAAATCTTTATACATAGAGGGACAGTTTTCATTAAGGTATTCCATAAGGTCTATCAGTTGTTTTGTCCATTCAATTACCTTGATTTCAGGCACATTCTCAGGTATATATTTTACAATAAGGGTTTCAAGATCGCTGCCGTCAATATAATCCATTACAAGATAATATCTGTCCTGTTCCGTAAAATAATCCCTCAGAGCAGGGAGGTTTTTATGTTTACATGTCTTAAGCATTTGTGCTTCTCTCATAAAAAGCTCTGCCGGCCCTTTCTGTTCATTTGAAGAATATGAGATAAAAATCTCTTTTATCAGACAGAGGGAATTGCCGACGCCTTCGTCTATAGCTTCATAGAGTGCGTCTGTGCCAATATCTTTTATGACTTTTTTTATTATGTAACGCTTATTCAGAATTGCTCCTGCTTTTAAGTTACAATTTAACGTGGGATTTAAAAGAGGACGGCCACAATTTGTGCAGGCCTGTGCAGAGGTATTATTTTCCCGCCCGCATTCACAGTATAATGACATATGAATATCTCCTTTACCAACTATCACACCCCCGCAATATAGATAATTCTAAGTAAATATGATTTTTCCTTCTAAAGACAGTAACTTTTATTTTACACTAACAAAATCGGCAGCCTCGAAGAGTGAAAATTCTTCTCACCTTGTGGTAAGGGAATGAGGTATAT